>JAEEQV010000204.1:0-4727 GCA_016285445.1 Bacteroidales bacterium | reverse complement strand
AGAAGCCAAAGTCCAATCATCTTTTGTCATCCAACGATTGCCAGCATACGTTGCCTCGAAAAACTTTGGAGGAACCAAAGAATCCAATCCTGCATTTGCGCCAAGAGAATCAAGCGCTTCTGTTGCATATACAAAAGCATTATTATCCAAGAAAATTGGCATATATTCCATTCCTTCGGTATTCGTGGAATTATCCAACGGATTAACTGCCATGTTCAACGGATTTGCGATGTACGATGGTGCCGAGTCACACGCAATCAGTTGTTGTTTTACTAACGCTGAGTATACACTAAAATCTTTTGCACCAGCATATTCTTTCTTAAACGATTTAAAATGTCCTTTGGCTTCTGCATATCGTTCCGATGTCTTCAACATCGTAGCATAATAATACAAAGCTTTCACATTTTTTTGTGGATTTGCCTTGTAGGCCTTGTCATACCATAATTCTGCAGCAGCATAATTACGAGCGTAACGATAACATTCAGCCAATTGGAACATGGCCTTGTAATCTTCTTTTTCCTTGCAGTATGCTTCATAGTAGCGTGCAGCAGAGTAATAATCTCCACAGTTTACTGCTTTTTCAGCCATCTTTTTCAATTTTCCCGTACTATAAGATGACAAATCAACCTGCGCAAAAGAGTTTATTGCCAACCCGAAAAAAATCAAGAGACTTGGTATCAAATATTTGTACTTCATAAGTGTATATTTACATTATTCAACATATAACGCCCCAAATATACGAAACAAATTCAAAAAAGATTTATTATTCTTCGTAAATTATTTCAAAATATTGATTCAAAGTTCCAATTACCCTAAATTCTGTCCTTCTGTTTTTTGCTCTTCCTTCGGGATTGTCACTTCCATCTTCATTGGAATTTGGTGCTATCGGATGCATTTCTCCATACCCTTTTGCTCGCAATCTATTAGGATCTATCCCATTCTGTACCAAATAGTTAACAACGCTTTCGGCTCTTTTTTGCGAAAGTCGTAAGTTATATCTGTCACCTCCTTTGTTATCGGTATGACTACCAATTTCAACAATAATTTGAGGATATTCATTCATTATATATAAAATAGTACGAGAAATAATTTTTTTCGATTCCAGTGTCAAATTTGACTTGTCAAAGTCATAATATATGTTTTTTATGCGAAACGCATCCTTCGAAAGATAGTCAATTCCGATGGCATCCATGTGAAGCGTGTCGGACGTGAAGATATTTTTTGTCGTGAATCGCATTTCCGGCGGCAATTTCTTGTCGCTTTCAAATTGTAACATATAGTCTTTGCGTGCCAAAATATCGAAGAAATAATGTCCTTTCTCGTCGGTCGTGTCGGCTGCGATGAAAATAGGTTCTTCCACGTTTTTGTCAATAAGGAACAATGACACAATGCTTCCCTCGGCATACATCACGGTATCGCCCGTACTCGTTCTGTCCGTCACCTGCTCCATATTGTCGTTTATGATTTTTTCAATCGTCGCATTGGGAATAAGCATAACTGTTCCCTCCACTCCAACGGAAATAGCATCAACATATTTATATGAAAAGATGTCGTCGCAACAAGTCGAACCATTCTTTTCGACAGGACGATTCGATACCAGAAATCCGTTCACTGTCGTTGCATCGGCCGAAAAATAAATGTCGTCAAAACCTGTATTGATAGGATAACCGACATTCTCGGCTGGTGTCCATTTTGTCAATTCGCCAGTCGCTCTGAATACGTCTTGTTCTCCGAGTCCGTACCATCCATTTGAACTGAAATACAAATTTCGCTCTTTCATCTGATAGAACGGCGTCATTTCGTCGCCTGCAGTGTTTATCTTGTTCCCACAGTTTTTGGCCTCACGCCACTCGTTTTTCTTCGACAAAAAGACGCTGTACCAGATATCCAAGCCACCTTTCCCGTCGGGACGGTCACTCACGAAATACAAAATCAAGTCACCACGTTTTGAATCAGTACCAATCGCAGGTTGCGTGTTGTTAGTCTTTTTCATGTTGATTGTCGGAGGCAACAACTCTGGTTCCGACCAACGACCTTTATTCTTGTGACTTACGTATATCTGACAAATAGTCTTATGTTGCCAGTCACTTTCACAACGAGTAAAGTAGAAACTTTGTCTGTCTGGCGAAAAAGCTCCATTACAGCTATGTACATTATTGAGGTTAAACTCCCCTTCCTGCCATTCTTGATTAAATTGCCATTCGTTCTTCACTTTGTTAGCAGTATAAAAATGACGGTAAGGCATCGCACTCGGATCTTCGGTTTCTGTTATGACAGCATTGTCGGTTCGCAATGATGCATATAATAATGTAGAGTCATTCAAATATATAGGTGAAAGTTCTACCGACGCTTTGTTGATTGTATTGTTCAAACGCGTGATTTGTACCGATTCAGCTGAATCTATCAGCATTTGAGCCGAATCGCATGCCATGATTTGTTGTGTCACAAGTCGTTTATAATCAATATCATAGCCACCTTTATATAATTGTTTGAATTGAACGAAATATTTTTTTGCCTCGTCATAATAGCCATATACTTTCAACATTTCGCCATAATGATAAATGGCAACCAGATTCTTCTTGTCAAGACGCATCGTCTTGTCATAATACGTCGCAGCGGGAATGTAATTTCTTGTCGCTCTGTAACATTCAGCAAGGTCGAAAAGCACTTTGGGTTTGTTTTTCTTCTTATCGCAGTACGCTTTTAGATACTCAATGGCAGAATATGTATCGCCTACAGACATTGCACTATAACCCATAGATTTAAGTTTTCTTGGGGAATAACTTGACAAATCTTCCGTTTGGGAGAACGCTGTGCTACTCATTAGTAATGCTACTACGCCAACGAGTAATTTCGTGTTTAAAATCTTTCGCATGGTATTTTAACTTTAGTACTTTTCCAACTTGGAGTCAAATAGGTTAAAGAAACTTCAACAGCTCCCCGATAATTCGTCGCTTCACGCAACGAAGAGACATTTATGTCGTAACTTGCTCCTATATTGAATCTTTTATATTTCGTTCCTATAATCCATACGGTCGCATCATAATTTTTTGAGAAACCGTATCGAAATATAGTGCCCCCATACACTATCACATCTTTTTTGAAGGCATAATCAACATTACCACCAATAAGCAGTTCCGTCGCTTTTTCTTGTCGCATAAAAAGAAGATTTGGCTGCACGGTAATTTTTTTGTTCACCGTGTATTTTCCACCACCTTGAATCGCTACACGCAATGCTTGTTCGGAATCTTTCAACTCGACACCGTAAAATGACTCGTATGGCGTGTTGATATTGAAAATGCTTATGCCCGCCTTTGCGATGAAATCAGACGTCAACTGCTTGTCCCATAGCACACCGGCATTGATTGCCAAATGAAATAATCGCCCATCTTCCTGCTCTCCATTTTCAAAATTTCGATTGAACACGGACTCGCCGCCCAAATCGAACTGACTATTATATGTATAATGAGCGATATTTGTGGTCTTATACACCAATCCCGCCTGAATACCTCCACTCAGATTGTGACCATTTACATTTGCTGCAAAGGCACCGGAAAACAATATTTTATCATTGATTAAACCCACATATCCCGATTCGTCACGTATGGCACAAACGCCAATTCCGTATGAAAAATCATAAAATTGAAATTGTTTTTCCAAACCGAAACTTACCGTTTGAAACGGCTTGGCGTCTATGGCTCTCCACTGCGTCCTATACATGGCATTTACCCGAAGATTTCCGTCATACCATGCCGTATTTGCCGGATTTATGGATAGAGGATTTGCATAAAATTGTGAAAAATGAATCTCTTGCGAAACAGCATTTATTGTTACAATAGAGAATACCAGAACAAGCGTAGCCCGTACTATATTAAAGGTATACAATACAAATTTCTCCATTGTCAAACAAAAAAATACTCGTTACAAAGGTACTGATTTTTTGGAATATAGAGCATACGAAATTGTTTTGATTTGTTAAGTCATCATATTTCTTTCTATTTGAAATCAAATTTTTTACAAAAATATTTACGAATAAAGAGACTCACGTGTTTTTGCATAGAACATAGTACAGAGATGATGTCATAATCTTTTTTCTACGCAAAGTTTCATAACCAACAAAAAGTTTGTATTCTTGCAACATAGTTCAATGTTAGAATACAATAATTTAAAACAGTATGTTGACAAAAGGAACAAAGGCTCCGTATTTCGAGGGCAACGACGAAAATGGTAATATAGTGAAATTCAGCGATTTTACCGGCAAAAAATTAGTGCTTTATTTTTATCCCAAGGATAGCACTCCGGGCTGTACTGCCGAGGCGTGTGATTTGCGCGACAACTACCACCGTTTTCTCGCATTGGGTTACGAGGTGCTTGGCGTAAGCCGCGACAGCAGTGCCTCGCATAAGCGTTTTATTGCGAAATACGACCTGCCATTCCATCTTATTGCCGACACCGACCTCACAATTTTAAAAGCGTACGAAGCGTGGGGCGAAAAGAAAATGTACGGCAAAACAACCGAAGGCACGCTTCGCACCACCTACGTTATTGATGAGAACGGCATTATAATCGACGCCATCGGCAAAGTTGACACAAAAAACCATAGTGAACAGATTTTGTAGAAGGGAGGAGAATACGTCGCTTTGTGCCTAATACCACATCCCGAACACTATAAAAATCTTCCGTATATTCAACGATGTCAATTTTATTTTTTCTTCTTAACATTCTTC
>JAEEQV010000203.1:0-4748 GCA_016285445.1 Bacteroidales bacterium | reverse complement strand
TCTCGCTCGCTATGACGGATATAATTACAGGATTTTTCAAACACAATCGAACAATCCCCATAGTATTTCGCACAATTTCGTGAATTCTGTGGCTACAAGCGATGGAAAATCTATTTGGATTGGCACAATGTCGGGTTTGGATATGTTTTCGCCCGTAAACGGCACGTTCCGACATTTCCATTTTTATATGCCGTCGGGCAACGAGAATATGAAGCCAGCTTTGCAAACGATTCCGTTTGACGGTGGTTGTTATGTGAAGAGCGACGATAAAAGCGTGTATGTGTGCGAAGGAAACGATGATACGTTGCGTGCGATTCCCTATCAAAATTTTGTGCCTACAACATTTGTGACTTCAATTGATTTGTTGGAAAATCGGACATTGATTGTGGGAAATAAGGCGGGACAGGTTTACACGCTTTCGCACGACGGACGTGTTATGCAACTTTTTAGTCGAAATAGTGCGGTGTCTGTTGTTAAAGTACTGAAAAACAAGAAAATATGTGTCTGCTATGCCGACGGCGAAATTTATATTTTTAGCAATTATAATGTACAAAATGTTTCACAGTATAAATTGACCAACGTTTCGGATACGTATATCAATGATATTGTTGAGTATAATGACGATAAATTGCTCATTGCCACTCGCTCTCTCGGTGTGTATGAACTTTCGTACGAAACAGGGCTGCACGCACAAGCCATACGAAATTTGGTGAATGAAAATTGTTCTACATTGTATAAAGATTGTTTTGATAATGTGTGGGTGGGACATTCTTCTGGCGGTCTTTCGGTACAATTGGCTAATACTGTTGACTTTACGGAAAAATCAACATCGCAAAAGGGAGAAAAAATCTTGGCATTGTCGGGTGACGGTCAGCATTTGTTTATCGGTACCGATGGCGAAGGGCTCAAAATAAAAACTGCCAAGTCTGAGTCTGTATATACGTATGAAACTGGGATACAAGGACTTCCGTTCGACAATGTAGTGACTTCGTTGTACAACGATGGCGCCTATATGTGGATAGGAACGTATAGTCACGGCGTGTATGCCTTGTCGTTGCAAACTGGTCGTTTGCAGTTTGTGAAGTCGTTGGCGGATTGTCCGGCAAAGAATATCGCCACGATTTTTTCTGATTCTCAAGGAAATGTGTGGATTGGTACGTATGAAAATGGCGTGTATGTGTTCAATAAAGAATCCAAAACGATTATTCGGCATTATACGGGGTATGAAGACGATGGAAATTTAAATATTTCGTGCAACGGAACTACTTGGTTTACAGAAGATTCCACCAATTCAATCTGGATTGGTTCGTATTATGGAATTTCAAAAATCTCAAGGGAAGGAACGTCCACGATGTATCATTATGACCGATTCCCAGGTATGCGAAGTTCGGTGGTTACAACCGTCTCACAAGATGCGGAAGGTAGGGTTTGGTTTGGCTCGTTGCAGGGCTTGGGCTATTACGAAGCGCAAAACGATACGATTTTTGCCCTTGCAAATCATCAGTCGGTCAACGACATGGCTATCTTGGAAATGATTCCGCAGAAAGATTCTTCCATAATAGTTGTAACGCCCAAATCGGTGTATGTGTACGACAAGAAAGATGGACATTTCCATTTTGTCTCTTCGTTGCAAAAAGGTGAGTTTCAACGAAATGCGTTTTATGTAAGTGAGAGAAATAACGAACTGTTTTTGGGAACGAACAGAGGTTTGAAAGTGTTGCCGTTACCGATTGTTGCTGAAAAAAGTGACAAACATCGTATCCGTTTGAGCGATGTGTTGGTAAATGGGAAATCGCTCTTCACCACTGAATCCAATTACGAGGTGTCAGTTGAGGGGAATCAGTATTTTTTGCAGTTACCGTATTTTGAGAAAAACATCACATTCCGTTTTTCCGATTTTTACTTTGATCCAGCGAATTATCGTGATTATGAGTACTATACGGAAAATGTGACAGATGATTGGACCCGTTTGCAGGGAATCAACGAAATTTCATACACGAATCTTTCGGGTGGCGACTATATATTATATGTAAAGGCAATTGGTGATGAAAATTCGTCCATTCAGGTGAATATTCATATTAATAAGGCATTCTGGGAGCGTCCAATTTTCTATATTCTTTTATTGGTAGTTATATTTGGTATTATTTGTTTAGTTTTAGTCAATAGAATGCACCGCGTCATCCGTATGCGAAATCGTTTGCAACGCCAAGTGGAGTTGCGTGTGCAAGATATTCGTCGGAAAACAGAGCAAATTGAATTGCAAAATGAGCAGATTCGACTGCAACGTGACGCTGCTACACGCCAGCGTTCCGAGGCCGAGAAACAACGCTCGGGATTGGAAAAACGTCAGGCGATATTGTCCGAAAAATTGCAAAAAAACGAAGAAATCATAGCAGATTTGAAACAAAAATCAGTGTCGCTCAATAAGGAGAAACTGATTCTAAAACGAAAAGTTGATTTGTTTGAAAACAATATCCGCGAAGTTGTTGTAAAAATTCTGCTCCCTTCCGAAAAGATTGATTATATAAGTTCGTCAATTCTTGATTTGACGGGCTATTCAGACGAGGAATTTTACGAATCATCAGTTTCGTTGAAGGATTTACTACCGAAGGAAATTCGCAAAAATCTCAAGCAATATAGAACGATCGTGGCACAAGGGCAAATGCCGGAAGTTGTTGATTTTCAGATTTATACTAAAGAAGGTGTCGTAAAGAACATCCGACAATATTCTCGCTACGAGACCAATTTGAAAGATACGGTCATTGCCTTGGAGTTTGTATGGATTGAACGAACGGAAAGTGAACAACAAAATTCGCTTGGAACTAATTCTGTGGCACAGAGAGATTTAGTGGAGGAAGAACCCGTTGCGGCATTCGATTGGTCGGAAAAGACGATCCTTGTCGCCGACGACGACAATCAAAGTTTTGCATTTATTGTTGATGCGTTGGCCCCGACAAAAATAAAAATTCGGCGAGTATTCGATGGCGAGGAAGTTGTGTCGGTATATCGCCAATCGCCCGAAGATTTTGATATTTTGCTTATTAGCACTCAGTTACCGAAGAAAAACGGTTTCGAGGCTGTACACGAAATCAGGGAGTTTGACAAGCAAGTACCTATCATTGCTCAAACGATGTATGGAAATTACGAGGCAAAAATCCAGTGTTTTGACGCTGGTTGCGACACCTATGTCTCTAAACCATACAAAGAAGCTGATTTACAACAAAATATACGAAATCTTATTTCGAAAATATAAAAAACTCAAAAAACCTTTTGCAGATACTAATCTTTTCATAAATTTGTCCGTCGTTTATTAGTGGTGGAAAATCTCTAAAAAGCGGTGGATGAATATAATTGTTTAACTAAAAAAATATTTATGAAAAAAATCTTCAAATTAAAGAAATGCTTAGCCATTTTTTTGCTTTCGTTTTTTTCTGTAGGGTATGTTAGTGCTCAGATTACGGTTTCTGGTAAATTGACCGATACCAAGGGAGCACCACTTATTGCTGCGTCTGTTGCTGAATTGAACAGTAGCAATGGTACGTTTACAGAAATGGACGGTTCTTGGACATTGTCAGTGTCAAGTGCTGAATCAGTCTTGGAATTTTCTTACATGGGTTTTGCAACTCAGACAGTAAAGGTTGGTTCGAAAAGAACATTCAACATTTCGTTGAAACCTGACGCAATTGAGGTACAAACGGTTGTGAAAATCGGTTATGCCAGTGTAAAGGTTGAAGACGCGACAGGTTCTAACACGGTACTTGGCAACAAAGAAATTTCAAAACAACCGGTTTTGGCAGTTGACCAAGCATTACAAGGTAAGGCAGCAGGTGTGAGTGTAACATCAAACTCTGGTACTCCTGGTGCCGCAATGGATATCGTTATCCGTGGTCGTGGTACTACTGGTGATGCTCGTCCGTTGTACGTTGTTGATGGTGTTCCTCAAGGATATGAATATCGTGGTGACCCAGGAAATATTGAGTCATTGACAATCTTGAAAGACGCTTCTTCGTGTGCCATCTATGGTGCTCGTGGTGCTAACGGTGTCGTACTTATCACAACAAAAGGTGGTAACTCGGCTGCTGAAAGCGACTACGTGAACATTAATTTCGATGGCTATCGTGGTATTCAAAAAGCATGGAAGACGGTTGACGTGTTAACTGGTGACCAATATGCAGATTATGTTGGAACAATTGACCATAGAGCAAATACTAACTGGCAAGATGAAATCTTCCAAACTGCAGCAATCGAAAAATATAGATTGAATGCTGAAGGTGGTTCTGCTAAGAGCTCTTGGACATTTGGTGGTGGTTACCAAAATCAAGACGGTATCGTGAAAACGACGAATTACCACCGTTACGATGCAGGTATGAAATCGATGTATGCAGTTAACAAACGTTTGGATATCGGTGCAAATGTCGGCTACAGCCAATCATCACAAAATTTGGTGAATGAAGCAGGTATCGAACAATCAGTTTTAGGTCGTGCCTTGATTTTCGACCCGACTACAGCTGCTGATGCAGAAGGTACTGACAGACGTGCTTCTGCTGCTCAGTCTTATTTGAACCCGTTGGTAACATTGGAATACAATAATGATACTAAGAAAACCTATGGTGTTGGTGCCGGTGCTTGGATGAACTACAAACTTGACTTCTTGTTGGACGGTTTGGAATTCAAGTCTCAATTCAACTATGGCAAGTGGGGTAACGACGAACAAGTATTCGTTCCTGAATACTTCGTTTCTTCGGGTC
>JAEEQV010000202.1:0-4758 GCA_016285445.1 Bacteroidales bacterium | reverse complement strand
ATGCAACTGCCTCTGCTCCAAGTAATAAGGATTCTTTCATATTCTATATTCAATAATTCGAGCGTCAAAATTACGCATTTGTATTGAAATTGCAAAGAAAGGATAGGGGAGAAAGATTTTATTTCGATAGAAGATGCTTTAAAACAATGAATACGTTTCTGTTATGAGTTAAATTTCAAATAAACCGACAGATGGATTGCCAACCTAAAATGTATAACTTTATGAAATGGAATTGTTTTTCTCCAAAGGCTGAAATAATTTTCTGATAAGCATTGACGGATACCCATACAAAATTGCCGCAAAACAAAGTACCGTATTTAGCAAACTGATACGAACGAAATCCATAGTTGGGCGAAAGTGCGAAACACGTTCCTCCTTGGGTGGATAATACACGTCGATTTCAATGGGAAAAAGGGGAATGTTTTTCCACGCACAACGAACCAAAAGTTCCAATTCTGCCTCGTAGCGGTTATTGAACGGCCCTTTGTACTTCATTCTTTGTAACGGATATGCCCGAAAGCCTGTTTGTGTGTCGGGTAGGTTGTGGGCAGTTTGCACACGAAACCAGAAATTGGAAAATCTGTTGGCAAAACTGTTTTTCGACGGCATGTTGGGCAAGTCAAATTGTCGGCTCCCTATTATCAATGCGGAATTGTTGTCGGCTATTGCTTGGGCGAACAACGGTAAGTCGGTCGCTTTGTGCTGGCCGTCGGCATCGAGCGTGACGGCGTGGGTGAAATTATGCTTCTTCGCCTCGGCAAATGCCTGTTTCAACGCAAATCCCTTTCCTTTATTTGGCGCATAGGAAACGAGTATGATTTTGTCTTGCATTTCTTGCAGAATGTTTGTAGTCGCGTCGGTTGAGCCGTCGTTTACGACAATCACATGGCGCGAATACGGCAAAACCGATTCCACAACGCTACGGATAGTTTTCTCGTTATTGTACGTTGGAATGATTATGCACGTTGAATCGGACAGTTCCATTATGCAAGAACAAAGTTGATTTTTGAACAGACGTTTCCTTCGGCAAGAATCTGCACTTTGGCGTGTATGGCATCGTCTTCCGTCGTGGTTGCTATGTGAAATTTCAAAAACTCGTTGGCAATAGGAGTGATTAAACTAATGAATTTCACATTTTTAACAGATTGAACCGTAAGTTTTTTCCCTACAAAATGTTCGCAGAGTTCTTTGGTAATTTCAATCAAACACGCTCCTGGCGTTATGGGATTTCCAGGAAAATGTGCCTTGAAAATTTCGTTGTTCTTGTTCTGACGAATGGTATAAACCACACTTTCGTTGGTAACTTCTTTATGCTCAATAAGATATAATTTATTTTCTAACATATTATTCTGCGTT
The DNA here is from genome assembly GCA_016285445.1 of Bacteroidales bacterium. Taxonomy (GTDB): domain Bacteria; phylum Bacteroidota; class Bacteroidia; order Bacteroidales; family UBA1715; genus UBA1715. The sequence continues at coordinate 3,402 of JAEEQV010000202.1, read as the reverse complement.
GAAAAGGTTGTTCTCCAATGGTTGATTGATTATTTGATTTTCAAAATCTATACGCGTATGGTACCAATTTTCATGTAAACTAATAGATTCTATGTTAAGTAAGTCTTGTGTGTAATATATTTCTATCAGTTCTATTTCCTTTGCATAAGAAATTCGCTTTGGAGTGAGTTGAACTTTCCATTCATTCATGCTTGGCCAGTATAGAATACGAACTTCAAAATTTTTTTCATCTTGATATATGCTTGCGTCGATTACACTAAGAAGTATTTTGAACGTATTTGAATTAAAATATAGTTGCGTTGACTTGTCAACAGTGATAAACCTTGAAGTCGTTGTTTCCCAACGAAGTAAACATGGAGTTTGGTAATATAGTTTCCCTTCCGATTTATTATATCTAACTTTTTCAAACATCTCTCTCGTAGCACATCTAAAAAAATAAAAATCGCTCGTGAGAGTTTGGGGTGAATTTTTTTTCATTTTTTGTATGAACTCTTGTTTGGCTTTTTCTGGAACATCCTTCCAAGAATCATATTGACAAAATGCAGTTATACTGACGCACAAACCGAAAAGTAAAACGAGTATTTTTTTCATATTATTCCACGTTGAAGATTTTGTTGTCCAAAGGTTGATTTAGTTTGTGATTTGAAAATGATATTTTCATTGTGTCGCCGTTCTTTTCGGTCAATATGATTGAATCTGCGAGGTAGGTTTTTCGTTGTATGATAAGCACAATCGAAGAATAAACTGCCGCAATTCGTTTGTTGACGGGGGTAAGCTCCACCATATAATGCAAGTCGCTTACGGATAGCTCTGCCGAAAAATTTTTGCTGTCGTTGAGCCCGCTGCCGTCAATTGAACTGATAATAATGTTGGCAAGTTCCTTCAACATTCGTGTGTTCACATCTGCACTGGTTCCGTTGGCTGTTTTCAGTACTGCATCGTTATTGTTCACAATCAATGCCGATGCCTGTGGCGACACGTATTCCCAGCGAAGCGAATGTGGCGATTTGAAATACATTTTTCCTTTCGATATGGCTGTTTCGGCAACCAATGTGCTTGTTTTTTCTTGCACAAACTCGCAGTAAAGTGTGTTTGTTTTTTTTGCGGTGGTTGAAATTTCCCAAATAATATCTTCGTGGTTCAAACCTGTTAACTTGCCTTGTAAATATATTTCTTTTTGTTGGCTGAATGCAGGGACACAGCACAAAAGCAACCCTATGTAACAAAGAATTTTCCTCATTGACAGTTATTTAGCAACAAAACACACTCCAACAATAATTATACCAACTCCGAGCCATCGGGTAAACGGAATAGATTCGCCTAAAAATATCCAAGCGGCCAACAGACCAAACACAAAACTCAAACACGTCATTGGATATGCCGACGAAAGCGGGTAATGCTTGAGTATGTGCAACCAAAGTATTGTGGCGCTACCCATTGTGATGCCTACAAGTAGGAACCACCAGTTTGTGAGCAAACTATAAAAATAACTCCACGTCCACGAAAATTTCTCCATCTTGACCATCGCCAATTTCAGGAACACTTGTCCCGAAGCAAGGCACAACGATTGTATTATGGAAAGAATGACGAGACGTATCACAATATTAGTATGGTTTAAATCCTATAATTTCGCGTACTTCACGAATTGTCTTCGTCGCACTTTCACGTGCTTTTTCCGCCCCCATCTTGGCAACTTTGTCCAAATAATCCTTGTTTGACACGTATTCATTGATTTTTTCGGTAAACGGGGCAACGAATTGTATCATATCCTCTGCCAATTGTTTCTTCATATCGCCATAGCGAATCTGACACGTATTGTACAGATTATCAAAGTATTCCACTGTCTCGGGCTTTGATACTGCACGCATCAAATGGAATAAGTTCTCTATTTCTTCGGGTTTTTGCTGGTTTGGTTCCGTCGGTCCCGAATCTGTCTTGGCTTTCATAACTTTTTTACGGATGGCGTCTGGAGTGTCAGCCAAATAGATAGCGTTTCCTTCTCCTTCTGATTTTCCCATTTTTCCGTTTCCGTTCAGTCCTGGAATTTTTACCAACTGTTTCCCGAAGTTAAATGCCTGTGGTTCAGGGAAAAAATCAACTTTATACATTCTGTTGAAACGAGCGGCAAAAGTGCGTGTCATTTCCAAATGTTGTTCTTGGTCTTTTCCTACGGGCACTTTCGTGGCACGGTGAATAAGAATGTCGGCAGCCATAAGCGTCGGGTAGGTAAGCAAGCCGGCGTTGATATTTTGTGGTTGCTGACGGATTTTGTCCTTGAATGACGTGCAGCGTTCAAGTTCGCCAATGTAGGCGTTCATATTCAAGTACAAATATAATTCAATCACTTCTTTTACGTCGCTTTGAATATAAATGGTAGCCTTTTCGGGGTCTAAGCCGGCTGCCAGATACTCGGCTAAAATCTGTCGCACGTTACCCTGAATGTTTTCGGGCGTCGGGTGCGTCGTAAGTGAGTGTAAATCAGCAATAAAAAAGTAACAATTGTATTCGTTCTGCATTGTTATGAAATTCTTCAATGCACCGAAATAATTTCCTAAATGTAATTTTCCTGTCGGGCGAATGCCACTTAAAACTGTATCCATTATACTAATGAGGTTGTATTTAAATTTCCTAAACTTACGGTTATCATTCGTTCTGTGTCGCTGCGTTCCCAACGACTAACAATCTGTAAATGAATGTTATACACACTTAAACTTGCTTCTTTTGAATGAATTTCACCAATTTTCAATACGTCGGAGTTTATTATGCCGTCTTCACGCGAAATCTTCTTTCCAAAAATGGCATCTTCGTGTTCGTCAAGTATCTGTGTGTCGTAACTTCCTTGTATTTCGTAAATGTTGGTAATGTCGTCAATGGTAATGAGTTGCAGATTTTCCATACCATCAATATTCAACGTAAACCAATCATATACGTTTTGGTCGATAATACAACGGTTCAGCGTGTCTTTGCTCAAGATACGAGCGTTGTTTATGATTGCGCGACCATAATGGCTTTTGTCAAAGTAATACAATTTGTCGTATGTGATTGCATATCGCACACTTGCACCACCAACGATTTTTCGCATTTTGGGGTAGAAGTGGTATGAATTGTATGTACGTAAGACAATAGCGAAGTTACAGGCAAAAAGCAGTGCGTGAAGCGGGTTGTCAAACATCACGTAACCGCCGTCGCCGGTACTTATGAAATTTTCTTCAAATTCACTTTTGGTATATTTTTGAAACAAGAATGCGTGTTTCTTGAAACACATATCAATTGTTTCGCGGAAAAGTAGTTTGAACATGCACGGAACCAGCGTTTGGGCAAATTCTTCATACGAAGAGTATTTGTAAATGTCGATTCCCAAAACTGCCTTTCGGTTGACTTGTCCATAGTTGACGTAGTTCT
>JAEEQV010000201.1:0-4765 GCA_016285445.1 Bacteroidales bacterium | reverse complement strand
CCTCATTGGAACGCACTCTGCATGGCAGTTGTAGTGACGCATGTTTAGTTAAGAAAACAAGTGATACCATTCAAATAACTATGCAACAAGAACCTGTCAAACTGATAGAAAGTATTACGACGGACAAAAATTCCGTTTGTGCAGGAGATTCGTTCATTGTTTCCGTTCAAGACAACAACAACGGCATATACACGTTATCAGCCGAACCGACGGGCATGGTTTCGATAGATGGAAATACCATAACAACAAATCCGCAAGTTTCGGGACTTGTAACGATAAAAGTAACTGCGACAGACGACGATTGTCAAGACGAGGCACAAACAACGGTTACTATAAATGCTTTGCCACATCCTGTTATTAGACCAATAACCCAAAATTTCATTGAGAAAGGACAGCCGAGACAATTATTTGCCTCTCCCGATGGTGGAGTATGGTCAGGAACTGAGATGGAAAGTTCGGGGTTATTCAGAGCAGAACATTCTGGCGTACACACAATTTATTATACCGTAACGAATGGAGAATGTAGTAATAGTGATTCCGTACAAATCACCGTCGTTTCGTGCGATAAGGAAATATTTATAGAACCGGATTCTTTGAATGTTTCGGAACAAGCGTCTATAATAACAATTCCTGTTAGCATTTCACCAATTGAAGAGTGTGGTTATTGTTCAGAGTTGCGAAGTATGAAATTCAATATAACATTTGACGATGATGTCCTTGATTATAGCGGTGTTGAATTACAACAGCTGCAACAATCTGTCGATATGTACGACAGACTTGAAAACAACACTGTTGTAGTACAACTATATTCCAACACGGTGAATGGTTTTGTAACAGATGGTGGAGAACTTTTGTATCTTACATTCAACGTAAAGCGGAATGAAAACACAGATGTTACCATATCTAACGGATATTACAACGGAGAATACACCTCCGACAACTTGACAGGCGATATGATTAGCATATTCTACATGCCAAAACCTACAGTTACACTACACGATACAGTATTTTGTGCAGGAGGTCAAGTAGAACTTGTTCCGATAGTGGATAATCCATCAAACAGCGAATTGTTCTATAAATGGGAATCGGAACAGACAACCATAACAACTCCGACAGTTACCGTGTCAACGGCAGGAGTATATAAACTAACTATTTCCGATGGGTTTGGCTCTAAAGACAGTACGCAAGTTGTTGTAAGCGAAGCCCCTGCGATAGTAGCGGAGCTTGCCGACATTGCATTTTGTGAAGGAATGTCGGTTACACTCCAACCCGTCATTACACAGGGAGAAATATCTCAATATGAATGGAACACAGGCGAAAATACGGCATCCGTCAGCGTATCTTCCGCTGGCACATATACGGTGACAATGACCGACATTTACGGCTGTACATCGGCTGTTTCGGCAAATGTGACTGTGAATGAGAACAGCGAGATACCTGTATTTACGTACAACAGAAATAATATGGACAGTTATACGGCTACCATTTCTAATGCTGTTGAAAACAACGTGTATATGTGGCACGGTAGCGAGGGCGTTACGTTTGATTCAAATCAGTCACCGTCTGTAACAATCTCTGTCGCGTCATATCCTGCGGCAATCTGTGTGGAATCCCAAGATGAGAACGGATGTACATCCGTTTCCCATTGCGATACAATACCATTGACACCGCCAATTAGTATTGCTGGGAATAGAGTGATTTGTTTTAGCCAACAGGAGCCAGTCGTTACCACTGATTATCGCATAAATGAGCCAAAATTCAATGCTCAATATGAATGGGAGGTTACAAACAATGCCCAACTCTTTCAACATAATGCTCAAGAAGCATCCATACAATTCCGTGTAGGTATGGGTACGGTTTCATTGACTGTTAGAGAACGAATAAATGGAGAAATAACCAGAGAAACCACGATAGCCATAGAGCAACGCATACGACCAAATGATTTGTACTACCAAAACTTGGGAGATAACAATGTTTGCAACACTGCCGAGAACGTGATATATACCGTTTCGGGCAACGCTTCGGAATACCATTGGGAAGTTCCAGCAAATGCAGAAATCGTTTCTGGTCAAGGAACGAACCGAATTGCTGTCAATTTCAATGGAACATCGGGTAACATTGTGGTACACGCTCAAAATGGAGAAGGTTGTTTGAGTTATGGTGGTGTCTATTATAGTGTGAATGTCAACGGTGATTGTCCTCCACAGGAATATTCTCTAAAATCCTTGACGTTGAGCGATGAGGAACAAAACGAAAATGACGGAACATCACTTGACGTAGCGGAAACATATTTGAATGTATATCCTCTACCTGTAAAGCATATTTTGACAATATCGACAAATGCAACTATTCAACGAGTAATCGTATATGATGTAGTCGGCGGTATTGTTATGCAGAAACAAAACGTAACTCAAATTGATGTTTCCAACTTATTGGCAGGAAACTACTTTGTACAAATAGAGACAGACAAAGGCACGTTTACCAAACCGATAGTTGTGGTGAAATAGGTTATTGCTTATAGATATTTTAGAAAAAAGCCACTCGTGAGGGTGGCTTTTTTTAAATATGTTTTTGTAAAAAATACAATATACTATTATAAACCAAGCATTGAATAAGTTTTATTTAAAGCATCTTTAAACAACCTATCCCTTTCTTTATCGAATGGTAATGCAAATTTTTTAGTAAAAACATACTTTCCATCATATAATTCATTTATTTTAAATTTGAATCCTCTAAAAACATAGTAATCTTCTACTGAGGGATTATTATTCTTCTCTACGGGTTCGGATATTGAGTAGCCAACGATTTCAAATCTTTTTTCTTTAAAAACACCTATTTGAATTGCTCCTCCAACGGTATTGTATTTTTCATCATCAATAGCACTTTTTAACGCTTTTATATAAGAAATCTTATCGTTTTTAACTTTGCCTTGCACAGCGTTTTGAACTTCTTCTGTGCCGATGAAATAGACGTTCTGAGGTAAATCCAAATCTTCTGTCTCAAGTTTTAAGCCCTTTACCTCTCCTGTAGCATTATCTTTTTCTCGTTCTATTTTTATTTTTTTGAACTTAAATTTTTCATCACAAGGACACCATCCTCCAATCATCATCTCAAAATCAAATTTTGGACATTTGGCAAAAAAGTTGTTTAACAGATGATTAATAACTTTTTGAACAAGCGTAAATATATTTTCAAAACTACAATTCTTTGTATCTGTTGTTTGAATATTTGATAAGAATTGTTCCAATGTTTCTATAATCAAACTTGCATAAAGATAACTCCCTGAGAAACAAACGCCATAAGTGGTCTGAAAACAAGGAGAATTCTCTACTTCGACCTTTACGTCTATATTAAAGATTTTAGTTGCATCATTCGTTATGGTATCACCAGTTACATCGGTTAATCTAGAATCAGATAGAAAAAAATATTGTTCGTCTATTTTGTGGACTATACATAAAGTCATATTATTTTATCATTTAGATTTTAACAATAATAAAGGGAACAACTTTCGTCATTCCCTCTGATAAAAATAATGAAAAGAAAATTATTTCTTCTTGTTTACTTTTTCGCTCAATGCTTTACCTGCTTTGAATTGAGCAACTTTTTTAGCGGCAATCTTAATCTCTTTGCCAGTTTGTGGGTTACGACCTTTACGAGCGTTTCTCTTTCCAACTTTGAATGTTCCAAAGCCAATTAATTGAACCGATTCGCCTTTTGCCAAAGCGTCAGAAATTGATTCTACGAATGAGTTAACTGCAAATTCAGATACCTTTTTAGGTAATCCTGATTTTTCAGACATTGCTGAAACTAAATCTTGTTTATTCATAATAATATTTTTTTAGTTATTTTGAGCAAATATAAGGTTTTTGTGGATAATAGACAAATACATACGAATTAGAACAGTGCATTTACGATATAATGTAAGATTATATTGATGATGTAAAGATTCAGCATACGAACACAAAACTATTCTAACAACTGACTCGTTTTTGCCCAATAGAAGTATGCTTCAGGAAACTGTCGTTTCAATCGATTTAGCTTGTTTGTAAGCGTTGGTTGAATTGTAAGCGAGGATATAGACATAGGATTACCATTGTAGCGTTCGATGTTGGTATGACCTGTTTCGAGAAGAGTGGCGATATATGCGGCACGAGCTGAATCAACAATGGCATTGTCGATGGCGTAACCATCATGAAACATAAACGATTTGATACGAGAGACACCCCGCTGAAGCATCGTGAAATCCCCTTTGCCCTCGGTGCCACGTGTCGCAAGACAAAGGGCGGTCTGTCGGATGTCCTCAAAAATAAGTTTGGGATTATTCTCCATGCCTCTATAAGAAAGTTCCACTTCTGCAATACGATTGAATGATTTTGAAGTGATTTCAAGATTTTCTATAACGTCGAAAAGCCGTGAAACATCATAGAGTTGTTTGATTATTTCCATGCTACAGTCGTGTTCTTTCCCATCTTGTGTTTTCTTAACATACGGTATTCCTGTTGTGTTGGGAGCAAACGCAGTCAATTTGTCTCCAAGAATATCGCCGACTGAGGGTACTTTAACTTTGTTTGGCGTGCCTTCAATATTCAAGAATGGGCCATCGATTGGCAATTCCAGCACCTGTTCATAATGACATTCTTCGTTCAGCACGTCAAGCAGAATGCTTTCCTGCCTTCTACTATCGTCCAGAAAAGCGACATGATAATAGAACTTTGAATGAGACTTGGGAATACTGGAACTACGTTGTATTCGCTCGACAGGTCGA
>JAEEQV010000200.1:0-4781 GCA_016285445.1 Bacteroidales bacterium | reverse complement strand
TGACGTTGTACTTCGCATCGAATAATCCTGCAGGACAGGGTGGTACGGATATCTGGATGTGTAAACGCGATACGGTGACGAATACCTGGGGAGCACCTGTCAATCTTGGTTCTACGGTTAATACGGCAAATAATGAGATGTTCCCGTATGCTGCCGACAACAATGGCGTCTATTTCTCGTCAAACGGTCATCCTGGTTATGGCGGACTTGACTTGTTTTATGCTCCCAAGGTTGGTAACTCGTTTGGGAAACCTATCAATTTGCGCCCTCCATTCAATTCCAGTGCCGATGATTTCAGTCTGATGTATATTACTGATAATTCAGGAATTTTTGCCTCTAACCGAATCGGTGGCGTGGGAAACGACGATATTTATATGTTTTCATTGAAGGAAGTGAAGATTGAAGCAACTGGACGTGTGGTAGATGGGGCAAACAATACTCCGATTGCCAATGCGTTCGTACTCGTGAAAAATGTTACGACAGAACAAACCGATACGTTGATAACCGATAATGACGGTATGTATTACATTTCGGGTATGGAAGCCAATATGCAATATAAGATTTTTGCATATCAAACTGGTTATTTGAATCCTGATGGAAAACTTATTAATACACAGGGTGTTACGCAATATACCTATTTGGATTCTATACATGGTTATGATATGAATTTCGTGCTTCAAAAGATTGAAAAAGATAAGGAATACGAAATTCGTGATATTTATTACGATTTGGATAAATATGAGTTGCGTCCAGCTTCGGTTGAAGAATTGAATAAACTGGTTGCCGTGCTTAACAATAATCCTGATATCTGCATTCAGATAAACTCACACACCGATGAACGTGCGTCTGACACCTACAATATTATTCTGTCGAACAATCGTGCAAAATCCGTTGTTGATTATCTTCATTCGCAAGGCATAGACGATAAACGTCTTACGTGGAAGGGGTGGGGCGAGACGAAACCAATCTTTAAAGATGCCCAGTCCGAAGACGAACATCAGGCAAACCGAAGAACGACATTTTCTATTGTGAATTTCGAGGAATTGGAGTTGAGCAAGAAAGCCGAAGAGCATAAGAGTACGATTGACCGACTGGAAAGCAACGGAAAACAAGCACCTCGCCAGCAAGGAATTTGTTTCCGCTTGCAAATTGGTGCTTCAAAGGCAAAATGCAATAATAAGACATTTGCAAAACTGACGGGCGAATATGCAAAATTACCGACATATTGCTCAAAAGAATCCGATGGCTTGTATCGCTACACTGTAGGCTCTTTCACGTCGTTCCAGGAAGCGACAAAAATGAAGGATGAAATTGATAAACTTGGTTATAATTCTTTTATCGTTGCTTATGAAAATGGTAAGAGAATTCAGATAAACGAAGCGTTACGAAAGATTCAGCAAACAGAAAAGAAATAGGCTATGAAGAGATTTTTACAATATATTCTGATTGTGATTTGCATCTTGGGAACGATGCGGTCATTTGCTCAAAACGATATAGACGTAAGTAACTATATGTTTGACGAGATTAGTTATAATCCCGCATTTACGGGCGAAGGGGAACAATTCCGTGCTTTTTTGCTCGCTCGTAAACAATGGCTCGGTTTCAACGGCTCACCGTTGTTCGAGACGTTTAGTATTGACGGGGCGACGAAACATATTGGCGGTTTGGGCTTACATATTGTGAACGATAAACTTGGTTTTGAAAATGTGGTGACAGCCACAGGAAACTATTCGTATGGTGTAAATTTGGGCGAACATTCACGATTGACCGCCGGTTTCGCCGCCGGTATCATTGACCGCTATATCGATATTTCTGAATTTGTCTATCAAAATCAGGTGCAGAGCGACCCCGAAGGGTATGATGCAAATCAAAACTTTATAATTCCAACGATAAATGTCGGTTTGCTCTTGTCTGTGAAAAATCTTACAGTGGGCGCGTCGGCTACTCACATAGCAAGTAATTTGAAAAATGCCTCGGTGGAAAAACTGCCACGACATATTTACGGTTATGTGAAATATAAAATCAGTCCCAATGAAAAAGTTTCGATAGTTCCGTCATTATTGCTAAAATCGGGTAGTACCAAAACGCAGTTGGAAGAAAACGTGAATTTCTATTTCAACAATAAATTCTGGCTTGGCGTTTCGTATCGTTCTCGCGAATCAATTGTGGGACTTGCAGGCATAATTTTACGTGAAAGAATATATATAGGATATTCATACGATTGTAATTTAGTAGGTGAGAATAGACAGTATTCGTTTGGTAGCCACGAGATTTTCTTGTCGTGGAGAATGAAAAAAGACCCGCATCAATCGGGCTTCTATCAAAGTACGCGTTTATTCAACTAAAACTTTAAATACTATGGGTAAGTATTTGATAAAGAGTGATAAGACAAAAGTATCTGATAGCATAATTGTAAAAGGGGAGAAGGCACTGGTAGCACAAGAAGACATTGAAAAAAACACCATAATTTTTTTATACGAAGATTCGGCGACAGACAGGAGAACGAGAACGTCGATTCAAGTCGCATTGAACAAACATGTGGAACCAGGAGAATTTGGTGCATTTGCCAACCATTCCTGTTCGCCCAATACGCAAATTATTGCCAACTATGACGAGAAAAACAATCTCGCCGAGGTTTTGATGTTGACAATAGAAAAGGTGAAAAAAGGCGAGGAACTAACCTTTGATTATGCCACCACAGAAACAACGGTGACGCCCGATTTGCTCAACAAGAACTGTTTGTGCAACTCACCGAATTGCCGAAAAAAAATCACGGGATTCAATGATTTGTCATTGGCTGATAAAATGACTCTTTTAGCAAAAGATATTACTGCAAGTTATTTGCAAATAACTGATAAATAATTATTTAATGAATTCTCAGTTACCTTCACGATATTTAGAGATTGCTGTAAACGAAATCAGTAAATTACCTGGAATAGGTAAGAAGAATGCCTTGCGGCTTGCTCTTCATATTTTGAAACAAGAAGAATCGTATGCTAAAAATTTGTGTGATGCAATAATGCAATTGAAGACGGAGATTCATTTCTGCAAAAAATGTCATACGATTTCCGATTCGGATGTGTGCGAGATATGCGGAAATCCTTCACGTGACGGCTCTACGGTTTGTGTGGTGGAAAATGTGAAAGATGTGTTGCTCATAGAGCATACCAATCAATATCGTGGCTTATATCACGTGTTAGGTGGCGTTATTTCACCCATTGAAGGTATTTCTCCTATGGATTTGAACATTGAATCATTTATAGAACGAGTAAAGGAGGGTGAAATCCGTGAGGTGATTTTTGCCTTGCCCGTAACTACCGATGGCGATACCACGAGTTTTTATCTCTACAAACGGCTCTCTGGTTTTCCCGATGTGAAAATTAGTATGTTGGCTCGTGGCGTTTCGGTGGGCGACGAATTGGAATACACCGACGAGGCGACGCTGGCTCGCTCTCTGAAAGACAGGGTGGCATATTCGGTCACGATATAAATTTAAAAGCTGCGATTACCCCTTCTTCGGAAAAATATAACTTCCGGAAACTGCAACAACGGTTGCCACGATGAATGTCATAAGTCTTACGGTTACAATTTTGTCCATTCCAGTGGTTATCCACACAATGGTAAAGAGCATTCCCGTAACGATTGTAAGCACTGCCGCGCCGCCGCTGAATCGTTTCCAAAACAATGTGAGCAGTATTATCACCGAGAACGTGCAGCCAATGCCTGCCCACACGTAACCCACTATTGTGTAAACAAACTCCGACGATGAGAAAAATGCCACAATCAGCGCCAAAACGGAAAGTATGGCGGTAACGATTCGCGAAAGTCGAAGACTGTTGTTTTGATTTTTCTGCAAGGGTTTTATAAGGTTTTCGGAAAGTTCCGTAGCCGAAAGAATCAGCACAGAATTTGCCGTTGAGATTACGGCGGCCAATATGCCCGTTACCAAAACGCCTACAATTATTGGTGGAAATAGTTTTGTGAGCAAGATAGGCATAATATTTTCGCGGTCGGAAATGGCGTCGGGACCAAAAATCGCTATGCCTATCCAACCTATGCTGAGTGCTCCGACGTATGCAAATATGGTCCACACAATGCCCACATTTCGTCCGATTTTCGCCTGTTTCACGTCGCGGATGGAAATGAACCGGGTAGTGAGTTGCGGAAGTCCGCCCAAATAACCGAACATCCACGCAAGCGAACCGCCAATAAGGCATCCTGCGCCAAATCCGTCAAGGCCTCCACTTAAATCGGTGAATTGCGGTCCAGCCTTGGTCAACGCTTCGGTTATGGAATGTGCGTAAATGGCACCGTCGGGTTGGTGGGCAATGTAGATAAGTCCCACGATTGGCGTAACTATCAGTGTTACAATCATAACAATGGCTTGAATCACGTCGGTGTAGGCAACGCTTCTGAAACCACCGTAAATCGTGTACGGAATCACCAACAGTACCAGTACTATCATTCCCCATGTGGGATCTAATCCGAACAGATTGTTAAGCGTTTTTGCACCGCCAATGAATTGTGCCCCGATGTAGAAGAAGAAAAAGAACACAATGGTGATGCTTCCCGTAATACGGATAAGTTGCGCCTTGTCGCCATGCTGTTTCGCTATGAAGTCGGTGAACGTCGTTGCATCGAGATTCTGTGCCTCGCGCTGGATCCTCCATGCAAGAATAGTCCACGCGAGGATGATTCCCATCACGCATCCGATAGCGGTCCAAACCTCCAAAAGTCCTGTGGCGTATGCCGCACCCGGAAGTCCGAGCAATGCCCATGAC
>JAEEQV010000004.1:0-23282 GCA_016285445.1 Bacteroidales bacterium | reverse complement strand
ATAGGAAAATATAACAACTGACTCCGGTCGGGATTCACCACATTTTTCAACGATTTCGACATCTTTGCCACAATCTGGCGAAGTTCCTCACCTGTTTCTTTGTGGAAGAATTTGCCGTCACGTTCCTCAACCTTATCCGACGGAACTTTCGCTCCTGCCTGTGTTTCGTAGGCAAATGCCAAAATCATACCTTGGTTGAACAATTTTTGATATGGCTCGTCGGTGTGGACAATGCCCAAATCGAACAAAACCTTATGCCAGAAACGGCTGTAAAGCAAGTGAAGCACTGCATGTTCTGCACCACCGACATATAAATCAACAGGCATCCAATAATTTTCCGCTTCAACCGAGAATGGCGCAGAATCATTTGTCGGGTCGGTGTAACGAAGGTAATACCAGCACGAGCCAGCCCATTGCGGCATCGTATTGGTTTCGTAACGACCACGACGACCATTTTTGTCGGTTACGTTGAGCCAATCAGTGGCATTTGCCAACGGTGATTCGCCCGTGTCGCTCGGTTCATATTTCGTCAACTCAGGCAATCTGTGAGGAAGGTCTTTTTCGTCAACCATCGTAACCTCGCCGTCTTCCCAGTGAATGATTGGGAACGGCTCGCCCCAATAACGCTGACGGCTGAACAACCAGTCACGGATCTTATAATTAACGGTTGCCTTACCCAATTTACGTTCGGCAAGCCAAGCAATCATTTTTTCAATAGCGTCTTTCTTGTTCAATCCGTCAAGAAATCCAGAATTTACGTGGATTCCGTCTTCAGTCCATGCTTGTTGTTGCACATCGACTTCGGATTTCAAAACCTCGATAATCGGCAAATTGAATTTCTTTGCAAACTCCCAGTCGCGTGTATCGTGAGCGGGAACGGCCATAATCGCACCTGTTCCGTAACCCATCAGTACATAGTCGGCAACCCAGATAGGAATCAACGTTCCGTTTACAGGATTTTTGGCGTAACGGCCTGAGAACACGCCTGTTTTCTCTTTCGCCAATTCTGTTCTATCCAAGTCAGACTTCATTGAAGCCTGTTTGCGATATTCGTCCACCGTGGCTTTCTGGTCGGCAGTGACAATCAAGTCAATCATTGGATGTTCGGGCGCAATAACCATGTACGTTGCGCCAAACAATGTATCGCAACGAGTGGTGTACACCGTCAGTTTTGCATCCACGCCGTCGAGTTCAAAATCAACTTCGGCACCTGTGGAACGACCAATCCAGTTACGTTGCATATCTTTAACGCCGGCAGGCCAGTCCAAGCCATCAAGCCCCTGCAACAAACGTTCTGCATACAACGGAATACGTAACATCCATTGTTTCAAATTCTTACGATTAACTTGGCAACCACATTTCTCATGTGAGCCATCGTTCAAAACTTCCTCGTTTGCACACACAGTCTTACAGTTCGGACACCACCAAACTTGAGCATTGTCGTAGTATGCAAGACGTTGGGAATCAACATATTTTCGTACTTCTTCCTTACCTTTTGCCTCAATATCGGCAGGAATAGGCAATTCAGAAATTGGGCGACCTTTTTGTTGTTCCTTGTCGAACCACGTGTTGTAGAGTTTAATGAAAATCCACTGGGTCCATTTGTAATATTTCGGGTCGGTGGTATTTATTTCGCGATCCCAGTCGTAACTCAAGCCCAACGCCTTGATTTGGCGACGGAACGTGTCGCAGTTTTTCTTGGTCGTAATGGCAGGATGTGTTCCTGTTTGAATAGCATATTGTTCAGCAGGCAGACCGAATGCGTCCCAGCCCATAGGATGAAGCACGTTGAAGCCCTTCATACGTTTGTATCGGCTCACAATATCGGTAGCCGTATAACCCTCGGGGTGACCGACGTGCAACCCTGCTCCCGACGGATACGGGAACATGTCAAGTGCATAAAATTTCGGTTTCGATGTGTCTAAAACAGTCTTAAAGGTTTTGTTCTTTTCCCAATACGCCTGCCATTTCTGCTCAATTTCGGTAAAATTGTAATCCATAACACTATGTTTGAAAAATCGTTGCGAAGATACAATTTTTCTTAAATATTTTTATACAAAAAAGAGAGGCGCTCCAAATTGGAATGTCTCTCTTTTCATGATTTAAACGACGCCTAAGCATCACACTATCACCAGAATTTGTTGTTTTCTTTACTATATTCAAAACCGACATTCGCAAGGCGGGAAATGATTTCTTCCTTGTCTATTTGCATATCTTCACAAAGAGATTCGAGAGAAGAATACTGATCACGGAGTTTCATATTGATGAAACTCATCAGCATAAAAGGATCTTGTGGAAGATGTTCCATTACTTGACAATTCTTTTTGCCGTTGCGTGTGTAGCCGATTTCAAACGATATTCCTGTACTCTTTTAGCCAATTTCCCCGTACGTTTTTCGTACAACAGCAAGCGACTAATTTCAACTGGCGTATAGGTATTGAGATTTACGCTGGTAACAGGAGTCTGATGTTCCGTATTCTCAAATTGTCCTGGCGTTCTCAATGATTTCAGCGTGCTACTTATGCTCGGCATATTTTGTACTATACCGTTCACAAACTCCAATGGTTTACCATTTTCTGCCGTAATGAAAAAGAAATTATTATCCTCGTTTCCTTCGGCAATGGCATCATATGCATCGGCCATTACAACCAAGTAATATTTTCCCGTTACCTGTGGCATCCAATATGCAATAGAATATCCGTCACCTACCTCGTCTCCTGCTGCTATATCCAGATTGTTCCAATATCCACCACACGAGGCATCCGTGCTATCCTCAGGCAGTACGCCGTAATGATCGTCATTGTCGCCATAGTCTTTCGTATAGTAATCTTCGTAAATGATTCCATATTCCTTGGCATTATTCGCATTGTAATACATATATATGGCAGTCCAGTTTTTAGAAGCAGAAATGTCCTCTGTTCCCGAATTGAAAATGCTATATGTTACTTTACGCCAATTTGGATCCTCGCTGTCAGGATCTTCGGCATCGTCATAATCAGCATCAACAGCAGAATAAGCCAACAAATCGTAACCCGACGTTCTGTCTTCCGAAGCGATGGTTGAGCCCGAAACCGAAACGCTGTTCTTGTTTTGACCGACGAAAGCGGCGAAGACAAAGCTATTCAAGAAGAAATCATAATCAACCCAAATGCTACCGTTGTCACCCCAACTTTTTCCCCACGAGTTACGTACACGGAAAGCGTGTTTGCTATCGTCGTATCCTGTCAAAACCATTGCGTGATAAGCATGTTGCATACCAGGATTTTTGTAAGTGTCGGATTTTATTACAGCAGAACTGTTCCACGACATAAAATTGTCACCCAACTTTGCTCCGATAGCAATAGGACGACCTTGATTCAAATAGTATTTGAAATTATTTACCGTTTTTCCTTCTGTTTCGGAACAGATCTTTCTAAAGTTCGCAAGTTTGTTTGACGAATTTCCCTTTGGCGAGGTGCTTGTACAACTCAATTTAGAGTATGGTACCGATGAAAGCGAAGCTGCACCACTCGAAATTAAGGCGTTCAATGCAGGTTCGAAGTTTGTACCGTTACAATCGCTTCCTCTTGAACCCTTAGGAATTGCAGCCCACAAATCGGCAGGACTGGTCTGATTTGACGAACTTGCCAATTGTGTCGAAGTCCAGCCATTGTCTATTGCATCCAAAGCCGTCTTGAAATTATATCCTGTCGCCCAAGCCACACAGGTTCCATAACTTCCTTGATCTCCAATTGGAGGAAATTTTGCCGACAAATCAACTTTTGAGGCATAGTCCTTGTTGTCCTGATCAGGGTCAATGACAACATCATCGGGAATATTGTCCATATCTTCTTCGTCAAAAAGCCATCCGCTTGCCGCCTCTACTAAAATTTCGAGTAGCAACTGATTTAATTCTTCATTCTGACAACTTTGAAACAATAACGAAACACCAACCAAGAGTGCAATAAATTTCGTGTTTAATTTACGTAACATAAGCTCTGAATTTTAAGTAAATTATTCGTTTTTTAAGAGTTCTTCATATTTACGGGAACAAGGATATTCCTTATCATCGAATCTAAGCAAACCATAAAAATAAGCATTCTCGTATGTAAACTCAGCAAATTTTATACCAATAAAATCAGCGTCATCAAAAAAGCGTGATTGTATAAACGACGCTTGTTTTTCTACTTGTGAATAATTGAAAATCGCCCTACCGTGGACGCTTATCATGTCGAATTCGGCATTTGCGGAACATAGAAGCCCGTTTGCCAAAAGTTTTCCGTTGATAGTGGCATTTTGCAAAGAAAGATCTTTTTGGAATTTTCCATCCATAATGATGAAATTTCCACCAAACGACGCATAATTCATTGAGAATGAATCTTCTGCCTCAATCTCTGAAAAATAGGTATCTTTCCCTAAAACAACAAAATTGTTGAAATTAGCTTTCTTGCGGAATTTAGATTGAACGAAACTCGAAGCACCCATCACAACAGCCATCTGGAAATCGCATTCACCACGGAAATCGCATTGTTGAAAAACAAGATTTTCGTTGAATTTTGTATAGATAGGAATTTTTTGTGTATTGTCGCAAGCAGTTACTTTTCCCATAAACACGCAGTTTACGAAAAATACATTTCCCTTGACTACATCCTGAATCGACGTACTGTTCAACGGCTGAGGGTTATCCACAGCAGTGAAGTCCAGGTCGTCCATAATGATTTTATTCGTAATCGTTACATTTTTCCCCTTAGCCAACTGCTTGATAATATCTTTTGCGTAAATCTCCTTTTGTTCAGCGTGGGAACACGATGAAAACAATACGCACAAGCACAAAAACACTAATCTATAAATCCTCATTGTACATTTTTTACGATGGTAAAAATACAAAAATAATGATAGTTCGTCATAGTTTCTCAAAAATGTGAAATAAAATTTACATCTTTGCAAAAAATTGACAACGGAAGTAATGAAGAACAAAACGCTCATCGTGCTACTATTATTAGTTTCTTCGTTTTGCGTTGCCCAAGAAAATGACAGTCTGTCTGTTCCTCTCTCCGACACGGCGTACTCTCCAAACATCATAGACAAAGTGATGAGCCACTTCGAGTATTCCCGTGGTCGTGTGGCAGTGAAATATTATCCCAGTGCTGGAATTGACCCCGCGAGCGGATTGTCAATAGGCGCATTATCGTTGGTTTCAATCTCGCCGAAAGAAAAAGACAGAAAAAAGATTGTCTTTTTCCGTCCCACGTCAATTTCCACCAACATATCGTATTCCACAAAGAAATGGCTCAATTTTAAAACAGATATGATGATTTACGCAAGCCACGGCATTGTCGTAAATACATTGATTCAATATCAGATCTCGCCCGATAAATTTTACGGAATCGGCAACGACACGCTCAACACCAATCCCGTGAAATTCGACATGAAAGACTTGCTCATTAGCGGCAACGTGTCAAAAGAACTGACCTCAACCGTGTATCTTGGTTTTATGTTCGACATATCGCATCGCGACTACACCTCGCAAGGAGCAAACGAAGAGGGCTTGGACGTTCCACCGCAAAAAAACAAAACGCTTGTGGGCTTTGGTCCCCATTTCACCTTCGACCGTCGCGACAATGTGAATTATCCCGCTCACGGCGAATATATCACATTGGGTATCAAGTATTTCGCTCCTTACACAGAAGATGCCTATTCGTTCTACGAGGTTGAGATAAATGCTCGAAAATATATCACGCTTTACAAGGATTTTATTTTAGCCACACAACTGTTTTGTGGTATGAGCGAAGGCGACATACCGTTTTATAGCCTGTATCAGTTAGGTGGCATGACGCGACTTCGCGGTATTTCCAACAAATACATTTACATTGACAAAAATGCCTACTTTGCCCAATGTGAATTGCGGAAACACATTTGGAACCGCTTTGGTCTGGTGCTATTTGGCGGATTGGGCAACACGTATGAAAACATTTCGGAAGTACAATTTTCCCACATGAAATATGTGTATGGCGGTGGCATACGTTTCCAAAGCGACACGAAAAACGTCATAAACCTCCGTCTCGACTACGGTCGTGGCAGTTTTGGAGATTCTGGCATTTATATGACTATGCGTGAAGCATTCTAATCTTACGAAATAATTGTATCTTCGCAACGAATTTTATAAAACCGATTTGATATTCAAATCACAAAAGAATGAAAATGAACATTTTAAAATCTTTGAACTGGAAATCGATTGCAACAAGTTTGGCAATCATAGTAGGATTTGCGTGCATCGTCCTTTTATATTTCGACCCGATTTTTGACGGAAAAACCTTGCAACAACACGACGTTTTGCAATATCAGGGAATGGCGAAGGAAGCCCTCGATTTTGAGGAACAAACGGGCGAACCGCAACTTTGGACGAATAGTATGTTTGGCGGTATGCCGACCTATCTTATCCGCATCACGACGCATAATGCGACACAATATATCCACAAGATTTTTCATACAAATTTCCAACATCCACAAATGTTGGCAATAATGTATTTGGTATGTTTCTTTCTTGCCCTTTTACTTATTGATGTTCCTATTTGGTTAGCAATGTTAGGAGCATTGTTCTATGGATTTTCAACGTATTTTTACATTATCATAGAGGCTGGGCACATTACAAAAGCGGCGGCTCTTGGCTATATGCCACTGATTATTGCCGCAATTTATGCCACGTATATGCAGGGAAAAACATTGCTCGGAGCGAGTGTCTTCTCTTTAGTATTATCGTTGCAACTTATTGTAAATCACCTACAAATAACCTATTATACCGCATTGATTTGTGCCGTATTGGTTTGTTTTGCTTTGTATGAGGCAATCAAGGCGAAAGCCATTTTCAAAAATTTCGTCAAACCTTCGTTATTCTTGCTTGCCGGACTTATTCTCGCATTTGGGGCAAACTGCTGTAATCTGTATATGACATACGATTACGGAAAAGATTCTATGCGTGGCAAGTCGGAATTGACCGACACCGAAGACAAAAAAACTGGCGGGCTCGACAAAGACTACGCAACGGCGTGGAGTTACGGCATAGCCGAAACAATCGACTTGCTTGTTCCCAATTTTATGGGTGGAGCATCGATGGGCGAGTTAGACGAGGATTCTGAGACATTTAAGACGCTGAAAGCGAATGGTGTTCCCAATTCAAAAAAAATCATCAAAAGCATGCCGACGTACTGGGGAGAACAACCCATCACGTCAGGTCCCGTATATATTGGTGCAATCGTAATTTTCTTATTCATCTTTGGTTTGCTCTATGTTGAAGGAACTACAAAATGGTGGTTGGCACTTGTGTCGCTTTTCTCTATCTTGCTTGCGTGGGGACATAATTTTATGCCTCTCACCGATTTGTTTTTGGATTATTTCCCTGGCTACAACAAATTCCGAACTGTGTCAATGATACTTGTTGTGGCTGAATTTGCAATGCCAATGTTGGCTATTCTTGCATTGAAGAAGTTCTTCGAGGATGAACAAAAAGAACTCGCTTTCAAGAAATTAGCAATTGCCTTGGGCATCACGGGCGGATTTCTTCTGATACTCATCTTCACCTCGGGATTGTGGTCGTTTGCCGGAACACACGATAGCGAAATGTTGCCAGAATGGTTACTCCCGTCGCTCATTGCTGACCGTAAGGCAATGATGAGCAGCGATTTATGGAGGACATTATTACTCGTAATCATTACGTTTGTCATTCTTGCACTCGTTCGGTTCCAAAAACTCAAACAAATTCCAGCAATCTGTTTGCTTGCCGCCCTGGTTATGGTGGATATGATTCCTGTCAACAAACGTTTTCTTAACAACGACGACTTTGTTAAACCAGCAAAGGACTATTTCAAGGCAAATGCAGCAAACAAGATGATTCTTGCCGACAAAGACCCGAATTTCCGTGTGATGAACTTCACGGTAAGTCCGTTCAACGATGCGTCAACATCGTATTTCCATAAATCTATCGGCGGGTATCACGGTGCAAAGATGAAACGGTACCAAGAATTGATTGATTCTTGTTTGGCAAAGCGGAACTTCGACGTATATAATATGTTGAACACGAAATACTTCATAGTTCTAGGAGAAAATCAGCAACCTGTTGCCCAGCGAAATCCAGAGGCATTGGGGAATGCGTGGTTTGTGGAATCAGTGCACATGGTTCCGAATGCCGACACGGAGATTCAGTCGTTGAAAGACTTCAACCCGGCAAAAGAAGCCTTTGTCGATATGCGTTTTACGGTGAACAACCGCGACCTGCAGGTTGATTCGTCAGCGTCAATCACACTAAATTCGTATGCACCGATGGATTTGGTTTACACATCGAACAACACGCACGACGGCGTGGCAATCTTCTCGGAAATTTACTACGACAAAGGTTGGAACGCCTACATTGACGGGGAGAAAGTTCCTTATTTCCGTGCAAATTACGTACTACGTGGCTTGGAAATTCCTGCGGGACAACATCAGATAGAATTTAAGTTTGAACCACAGACATATTACACGTGTAACAGAATTTCGCTCGTGTCTTCGGTCATTCTTCTTTTAGGTTTTTTGGCAGCTGTCATTTGGGAAATTCGTAAAAAATTAGTGGCAAGCGAAGCATAATGGGTATTGTTCGTAAGCAATCGATTATCGGCTCATTTTGGGTGTATCTCGGGGCAGGGCTTGGTTTTCTGACGAGTGCTCTCCTATTGCCTCATTTCTTCGATGCGGAACAAATCGGGCTTATCAATCTTTTGATTACGTATGCCACGTTGTTTGCACAACTTGCATCGGCGGGATTTCAAAACACCATTACCCGAATGTTTCCCTATTTTCGTGATGAAAGCAAGAAACACAACGGATTCTTGTTCCTTACGCTCGTCGTTGTCGCAATTGCGTCGCTCATTATGATTGGCGTGTATTTCCTGACGGAATCGTTCATTACCGAAAACAGCAGTAAAAACGGTAATTTGATGCAGGAGTATTCTTATCTGATTATTCCACTTTTTTTGTTCATCGTTTTTTTCAACATATTCGACACCTATACCAAAGCGCTCTTCAACGCCACACGAGGTATTCTAATGAAAGAAGTGGTTTTGCGACTGCTTACGTTATGCCTGATAATTTGCTATATCTTCCAAATTATTGACTATCACTCTTTTATGCATTGGTACGTCGTCAGTTACGGCATTATATTATTGTATATGATTGTAACCTTGATTGGCGAGCGTCAGATTTTCCTGCAACCCGATTTCTCATTGCTTGACAAAGCAATGGTTCGCGAATTGTTTCAAGTGAGTTTATACGGCATAATCATTACTTCGGCAAGCATTATCGTGATAAACTTGGACCGAATAATGATAGAGAAACTTGTGATTGAAAATCCGTTGGCACAAGTCGGAATTTATACAACGTGCACGTATTTTGCCACGATGGTGATTCTTCCCAACAGACCTTTGCAAAAAATTACATCGACATTGGTTGCCGAAGCATGGAAAATCAACGATATGAAGCAATTGCAGACATTGTACGAAAAAAGTACGATTACGCAACTCATCATCGGCACACTTGTTTTCTTAGGTCTTTGTATCAATCTCGACTATATCTTTCAAATCATCCCCGAAGAATATAGCATCGGGAAATGGGTGATAGTATTCATCGGTCTTTTCTATCTAAGCGATATGGCTTCCGGCGTGAACAAGGACATTGTGAGCAATTCGCCACAATACAAGAAACTTTCGCATTGGACAATCACGCTCATTTTTGTGATTATCGGGCTAAATTATATTTTCATTCCTTCGCACGGAATCACGGGAGCAGCCATATCGTCGTGTATTGCCAGAGTACTCTACAACGCACGCGCATTTTGGTATGTGAACAAGAAATTTCAATTGCAACCATACTCCTACAAGCACATTCTCATTCTTGTCTTTGGCCTGATAGCATACGGCATAAGTTATTGGATTCCAGAAACTTCAAGTCTCATCGTGAACATTTTGCTCAAAAGTGGCGTACTAACGTGTATTTTTTGTGCTTTCATTTATTTTTTCCATATTTCGGAAGATGTTGATGATATGGTAACAAGTTTCATAAAAAAACAAAAGCGATGAAAAAACAGATATTCAATCCGTTTCTGCCGTTGCACGAATATGTTCCCGACGGCGAGCCCCATGTGTTTGGCGACAGAGTTTATATTTTCGGCTCACATGACAAAGAAGGTGGAGAAACATTCTGTATGCTGGATTACGTATCGTATTCTGCTCCAGTCACCGATTTGAAGGATTGGCGTTTTGAAGGTGTTATTTACAAGGCAAGCCAAGACCCTGACTATCAGAATAGAAAATATATGTATGCTCCCGATGTGGTACGAGGCAACGACGGGCGCTATTACTTATATTATTGTATGTCGGGTGAGCGAGGCGAAGGTGGTTATCACGGTCCTATAAGCGTTGCCGTATGCGATACACCCGCTGGCAAATATCAGTTTCTCGGTTTTGTGAAATATCCGAATGGGAAACTCATGTTGGATTACGTTCCCTCTGACCCGGGAGTAATCAACGACAATGGAGTTATTCGTGTGTACTACGGCACACAATACGATTACGAAGAAGAGCCTGATTTCTTTTCCAACGAAGAATACATTCAGAGTGAAATGGGAATGTTTGCAAAATCTCGTGAAGAAATTCTTTCCATGGCAAAGAAAGACAGCGTTATGGGAGCCATTACGGTTGTACTTGAAGACGATATGCTGACGGTGAAAGAAGCGCCCAAACACATCATTCCATATAAAGTGAAAGGAACATCTTTTGAAAAACATCCATTTTTCGAAGCAAGTTCTATTCGCAAAATCAACGACACCTATTATTTTATTTATTCATCGAAACAAAACCACGAATTATGCTATGCTACAAGCAAATTTCCCGACAAAGATTTTGTTTTTGGCGGCACAATCGTTTCCAATGGCGATGTGGGTGTAAATGGCATTACCGAAGAGACTCGCCTGAACATGACGGGAACAACTCACGGCAGCGTGGAATGTATCAATGACAAATGGTACGTGTTCTATCATCGGCTTACGCATAAATCCGACTATAGCCGACAGGCTTGTGCCGAAGAAATTCATTTTCGCCCCGATGGCAGTATTCCGCAAGTGGAAATTACATCATGTGGATTAAATGGCGGTGCGTTGCTTGCCGAAGGTTGCTATCCTGCCGCAATAGCCTGCCATATTACCAACGGCCAAATGCCTCACGGTTCCAATAAAATATTCGAAGAATCCTTTCCCAACGTCAACAACGACGGAAACGAACGTTTTATTAGCGAAATCGGCGACAAAACCTTATTCGGATACAAATATTTTCACTTTGAAAATAACACGAAACTTGGCATTGTTTATCGTGGCACTGCCGAGGGCAAACTCTATGTGTCCCAATCATACAAAGGGAAACGAATCGCCACAATCTCCATCACGCCACAAACAACGTGGGCACAGGTAAATAGCAATGTGTGTTTCGAAAACGGAGATACCGCCCTTTATTTTGAGTTCGAAGGGAACGGATTATTCGCGGTGAAAGAGTTGAGGTTTTAAAAGTTGCATCTTTTTTTTATTTTTTTGCATCTCTAGTTAGGGTATTTTATTTTTCTTTTGTCATAGGGATAAAGAAAAAATGTATTTGTGTATAACTTTTTAAAAAAAGTTTGTAGTTTTGTAGGCTTATTGTATTGTAAACTAAAAATAGATTAGATATGAAAACAGAGATTACAAAAGTGAGAGGGTGGTGGAAACACCTGTTGTTACTATGTGTAACCCTCATGGGAGCAATTGGTTTCGCAACGGCGGGTCCAACATATCCGTTCCCGAACAATTATCCTTACTCGCATGGAACCATCTATACGGGTAGTGAAGTACAATCAAAGATACAGGCTTTGTATAACACTTGGAAATCTAAGTACTATGAGGAAAGTGGTAGCGAAGCTCGTGTCAAGTTCGTTTCTGGAGGTGATAATGGTACCACTTCCGTATCCGAAGGTATAGCATACGGTATGCTTATCACGGTGTATATGGATAATGCGACCAATAACACTCAGGGAATGTTCGATAAGTTGTGGAAGTACTATCAGAACAACTCAAACGGTCATGGTGTGATGAACTGGAAAGTTACTGGTTTTACTCATCAAGTAGCAGCCCCAGTTGCTGGTAACTCCAATGGTGCTACCGATGCCGACTTGGATGCCGCTCAGGCGTTGTTGATGGCATACAAGCAATGGGGTAAACAATCGTATTTGACTGATGCACAAACATTGATTCAAAACTTGTGGACGTATGAAGTTGAAAAATCTGATTACCATTTGAAACCAGGTGATGCATTTGATAGTTATAGCAACCCATGCTATTTCATCACGAATGCAATGCGATTGTTTACGCAAGTTAAAACACTTGAAGGTTGGTCAAACAATTGGGATTGGGATAAGGTTGTTGCAAAGTGTTATGATATAATGAGCAAAAGTGCCAATTCCTCTACAGGTTTAATACCTGACTGGTGTACACATACTGGAGGTTATTTGAATGGATTACAAGATGGTAAATTTGAATCCATTTTTGGGTATGACGCTGCTCGTATTCCTTGGCGTATGGCTCATGCGTATGCATGGTACGGTGATACTGAGGCGTATAATTTTGCAAAGAAAATTACTCAATGGGCAAAACAAAAATATCCAAGCCCTAATGATATTGTAGATGGTTTCTATTTGGATGGTCGTCCTGGTGACGGAAACACTCCGTTTACCGGTTCTCTTTCTTCTTGGGGTTCAAGTAAGAACGCTTGTTTCAAGGGAGGTTTGAGTATTGGTTCTATGGTTGATGAGTCATTCAATAGTTATAAAGACTTGTGTTGGCAATATGGTGCTGCAACCGAGGCATATCCTGCTTATTATACATCAACAACACAGTTGTTGTTTATGTTGTGCTTAACAGGTAACATGCCTAACTTCTGGGATATGAACCCTATATTCTTAAGTGCAAAAACAAATGCTGCAGGTACGGCCATCGTTGCTAATTTCTCAAAAGAGATATCTTCTTCTTCGGCTACGTCTTCTATAGGAAATTTTATCGTGACGACGTATCCTACTGCCGATGACGCAAAAAATAAGACAAACGGAACAACAATCTCTGTTTCTTCAGCTTCTGTTTCGTCTAAAATTGTTACATTGAATTTGGCGTCAGAAATTATGGATCCATATATTTCCTTGACTTATAATGGAACCACATTAGGAGGTACTGACAATTCTAAAGTTTCTACATTTGAAGATAAGGCGGTTACAAACCTTATTACCAATATGGAGCCATATCCGATTGCTCGATATTCTAACCAAACAGGTAATATAATATATATTCAATGGTCGAAAGATGTTAATAAGAACAGTGCAGTGGCAAGTGCATTTACGGTGAAAGTTGACAATAGTACTGTTGCAACTGCTCCGACAATTGGATATTTTGAAGATACTGAAGGATTGCAGGATAAGACAATTTTGGCTTTGAAATGGAATGATGCTATCATAACTTCAAATAACCAAGATGTTATTGTATCCTATACGGGTGGTTTGACCTCTACTTCTGGTACTCGTCAGGCAAAACCATTTACGAATGCGCCAGTACAAAACTTATATGGTAGTGAAACTTGTTTGACACTATATGAATATGGTACTGATAAATATGACAAATGGGCTGCTGATGGAGGTACTGACGCTCCATCGGAAGTTGCATGGTCTGGCGCTCAAAATGAAAAATGCTTATATATGAAGACAGCTGCAGACATTCGTTTGTGGACTGATGTTACAACTACTTTTAACGATGATGATTATGACGCTTGGAATACTAATTTGACATCTCCTAAATCACGTTTGGTTGGACGTATGTATTTGGCAAATATTAGTTCTGATGCTGAAGGTATGGCTATTTATTTAATGGCTTCTAAATTGTCGAAACCAACATACGATGATCTTAACGCTTCGTTCCCTCTACCTTTGAAGAAAGGAGAATGGGTAGAATTCGATATTCCATTGGAAACAAACAATGGTTGGAGCTATCAATCATACAAGAGTACACAGGAATATGGTGCTTTGTGGCTTACTTCGTGGATGTATCCTAACTCATACGGAGGATATGGAGAAACAGAAGGTGGTACTTTTGAAGTATATATTGATTACTTGTATTTGTGTCCAAAGAAATCTGATGTTGTTGCAGAAAAAGGTAAGGTTTCTTACAATGGTTTGCAAGTTGAATTGCAGTTCTCTACGGCAATGAAAATCCCTACAAGCACAGATGCTATTGTAATTAAGGAAGGTAACACTTCACATGCTGTAAAATCTATCGAAGCAAAAGATGGTGATGCAACTAAGTTGATATTCAATTTGGAAACACCTATCGAAGCTAAATACAATGTTAATTTAGTAACGAAAGAAGATGGTCATGTAGTTACTGATGACAATGTTGTAATCTCAGCTTCTTTGGCCGCTGCTTCGTCTGCTGTTAAGGCGGCTGATGGTCGTCCTTGCGAGGCATTCAATATTAAATTGGCAAACACCAATGGTATGAGAACCACAACAGGATGGTATGATGATTTTGCAGATGGAAACGATTATGTAACTCAAAATATCTCGGGTGCTAAATCGGATTCTAATCCTCCAAAAAATTTGATTGTTATTGAGGAAGATGCTCCTGCTGGGGTATTGAAACATACTTCCTATGGCGATGAAACTTGGTCTGCCCAAATGACATTGTCAACTTCGAGTGCGGGCTATGTTATGGACTTGGAAGGCAATCCTACAATTTCATTCAAGATTAAGGGAGACGGAAGTGCAAGCAAAGTAATGTATAGAATCGACATTGTTGACTTCTTTGGAAATAAAGTTGAAGGTACGGTAAGAACGGTAAATAACTTGTCAAGTTCAAGCTGGTCAGACGTATCTTACAAACTTGACTTTACTGGTATTGACCCAACGGCAGTTGCAGAATTCGATTTCCGTTTCATCAGCAAGGAAGGTACTGATGCAAATGGTTACGCTCCTACAATGTTCAACGGTACTCTTTCATTTGATTTCATTTCAATTGGTAAACCATTGTACTTGTATGACTTCTCTCCAGCCGATGTTTTGAATACAAAGGTTGGTATTGATGAAAATGCATCTTTCACCGTTAAGAGTTCAATTGACGGTTATATCTTCACTGTTCGTGAAAATGTAAGTCCTCAATACTCAACAATGGCAGCTGCTGTTGCTCTTGGCGAAGGTGCTTCGGTTGAGTGTACGGCAAAAACAGCTACCACGATTGATATGCAAGGATTGGGTTATGGTTACTTTACAACATACGCATACGATCCTGTTACAGGTTCTGTTTCTTCTCCGTATGGTTGTCAAGTAAAAGACGTAACTCCTCCTATATTTACAGAATGTTATTCTGAGCCATCAATCTCAAGAGATGGTTCGTTGTTCTTCACTGTCAACGAAGATTGTGATGTATATATCTTCCCCTACGACGAGTCTGTAAATTACAAGACGGTAGAGTGTGATGGAATTCAACATTATACAGTATCAGGAGGTGAACAGTTCGTTGTATCAATGGTTGAGTTATCTCAAAATGATTATCCTTCTGGATCATCACTTATCTTGCTCGCTGTTGATGGCTTCGGAAACCGTTCGGTTGCAACTCCTGAGGGTGGTATTTATATTGCAAAGAAAGCTTTGGATTTCACGGTTGATGCTGTTGAATATAGTGTTGGCGACCAAATCCAAGTTACAGCTACCCGTGGTCCTGTTACCATATATTTGGTTCCTTCGGACGCAAGCGTATCGCTTAAGAAATTAAAAGGTAACAACTCGCCTGCTGTTTTAACAAAGGAATCAAATGCTTACGGTGCTCAGTTCTTGGCAACAAATACTTTGACAATAGAAGAACCTACTACATATTATGTATATATAATCGACTTTGCTGATAATGAAACAGAAAGTGACGAAATGAAAGGTCCTTCACCAATGATTACCATTTCTCCTGTAAATGTTGATTTGACAAGCATTACAACGGACTACGCAAGCAGTACGTTGACGTTGAAAGCAGGTTGTGAAGGTCGCCCTGTTCAAGTAACATTCGATGACCCACGATACCTTAATAAAGAATTAACATTCTCGGGTGCCGAAGATTTGGTTGATGTGGTGGAATATGACAAGTCAACGGGTATCATTACCATAGCAGGTAAGGCTGCTGGTACAGGAACGTTGACGATAGCTTCGGCTGCAGTTCCTTCAAAAACAACTGATGTTGCTGTTTCAGTAACAGAAGTTCCTATGTCAATCGAAATTATAGGTAATGCAGTAATGTCGCCATCAGATCAGCAAACATTGCAAGCTGTAATTTCTCCTGCTGGTGCAGAACAGACGGTAAAATGGAATTCTAATAGTGAAAATCTTGTTATAGAACAAACGTTGGGAATTGTTACTGCAAATTCATTAGGAGAAGGTTCGGTAACAGCAACTTCAACTGTTGTTGGTTGTACGGCTAAAATTTCACAAACCTTTAACATTACTGTAAAAGAAGCTGGTTTGTCTGCTATTAAAATATACAATCCAAACGCAGATCCCGCATTAAATGTATCTGATGCTCAGTCTCCATTAGTTTTAGATATTAGAGAGTCAGACGTTCAAGATAGATTTTATTTGTACACTGATGACGATGAGGGTAGTGAACCGTTTAAAATTGTGGTATCTCCATCCTCATACAAAGTAACATCTGTATCTGTAGAATCAGATAATCCGTCAGTGGCAACAGCTGAAGTGGCTAAACAAAGTGGTGAATATAATATAACGGTATTTGTAACAGATGCTGCCGAAGGCGTTGCTAACATTAATGTTTACGTAAACGATGACAGAACGGTAAAGGGTGTTATAAGAATCGTAAACGGTGATGCTCCTTGTTCTGCTGAGGCTCCAACTGCTTCGCCGATTTCGGCTACGCCTTGTGACAATGTAACATTGAAAGCTACTGTTTCAGGTGGTACGGCAGTTTGGTATGATTCAAACAATAATGAATTACAATCACCTGCACTCGGGAAATTGGCAGCTGGCAATTATACTTATTATGTTGCTAACAATGATGGTACGTGTGTAAGTTCTAAGACCTCAATTGCTGTAACGGTAACTGCCGTTGCTGCTCCTACAACGTCTGAAGCTCCAGCAGTAACTGCAACAACTGATGATGACGTAGTTTTGTCTTATTCAGGTTCAGGTACTGCCGTATGGTATGCTGCTGCAACAGGTGGTTCTGCATTGAAGACTGGTAATAGTTATAGTGTAGGTACACTGACAGCTGGTACTCATACATATTACGTTGCAAAGAAAGATGCAAGCGGTTGCGAAAGTACAGATCGTACTGCTGTAATAGTTACAGTTTCTCAAGCTGCTTGTAAGACTGCTGCTCCAACAACTTCAGAAGTTCCTGATGTAACGGTTTGCGAAGGCAATGCCGCTACATTAAAGGCAACATTTGCCGGAAGTGCAACAGCAGTATGGTACGAAGCTGAAAC
This sequence comes from Bacteroidales bacterium, assembly GCA_016285445.1. Taxonomy (GTDB): domain Bacteria; phylum Bacteroidota; class Bacteroidia; order Bacteroidales; family UBA1715; genus UBA1715. The sequence continues at coordinate 5,733 of JAEEQV010000004.1, read as the reverse complement.
AGGAGGTTCTTCTGTATTTGAAGGTAATACTTTCGCTACAGGTGTAACTGCTGTAGGTTCTAAAACATACTATGTTGCTAAGATGGATGGCTGCGAAAGCGAAACACGTACAGCGGTTTCTCTTACTATCACTGCAAAACCATCGGCTTCAATTGCTGCAAATATTGAAGGAGAGTACTGTGAAACAGTTGAATCTGTCACATTGGGTGCTACTCCAGCAACAGGTACTTGGTCAGGTGCTGGCGTTACAGGTACTTCATTTAGCCCGAAAACAGTTGGTGATGGTAATTATACAGTAACATACACTATTGGTGAAACAGGTTGTCAAAATCAATATCCTGTATCTATCAAAGTAACTGCAGCTCCAACGGTTACAGTTACAGTTCCAACTACCATGTGTTCTGGTGATGCAGTCGCTACATTGACGGCAAATCCATCAACAGGTACGTGGTCAGGTACTGGTGTGACAGGTTCTTCATTCGATCCAAAATCTGGTTCTTCTCTTGTAAAATACACTTACACAGAAGGTGCTTGTGAAGTAGTGAAAGAATCTGAAATTACAGTAACAAATAATCCAACTCCGCTGATTTCTGGTCTTGCAGAATCATATTGTAGTGGCGATGCTGCTGTAACAATGACTGCTGCTCCTGATGGTGGTACATTCAAAGTAAACGCTGTTGCTGCAACGTCATTCAACCCTGCAACTGCTACAGTAGGTGAAAATACGGTAACATATACCGTTACAGTTGGAGGTTGTGAAGGTTCTGCTGAAGCGAAAGTAACAGTGAAAGCTGCTCCTTCAATCGACTTGAGCGGTGTTGCTACTACTGCTTGTGCAGGTGAGGAAGTTGCTCTTACTCCAACAACAGGTACTTGGCAAGGTACGGGAGTAAGTGGTACTACATTCGCGTCTTCTACTGCCGATACTTATGAATTGACTTATACTGAAAATGCAGATGGTTGTTCTGCAAGTGAAACAGTTGACATTACAGTAACGAAAGCTACTGCTCCAACTGCTACTCCAGCTGTAGTTGAAATTAATGCTTCTGCTCCAGTTTTGACTGCGACCGGTTCAGGAACAATCAAATGGTATGATTCTGAAAACGGTGCTTCTGTTGGCACTGGTAATTCGTTCACGACATCTGTTGCAACTGATGCTAAGTCAACGACTACATTCTATGTAACAAATACTGACGGAAACTGCGAAAGCGAGAAAGTTCCTGTAACAGTAACAGTTACTGACTGTATGACACCAGCTCCTACAATTGCTGATGTTGACGAAGCATGTGAAGGCGAAACGGTAACATTGACTGCAACAGGTACCAATGTTAAATGGTATGATGCAAGTGAAGGTGGAAATCTACTTGGCGAAGGTGCTACATTGGATGTAGCAGCTGCTGGTACATATTTCGCATCTCAAGAACCTGAATCTTGCGAAAGTGCTCGTGCTTCGAAAGTTGTTTCATTCAAATCGAAACCAGCTGCTCCAACGGCAACAGGTGCTTCTTCTTGTGCCGGTGCTGAATTGGTTGCAATGACAACAGTTGAATCTGCTAACTGGTTCGCATCTCAAGATGCTGCTGCTCTTGCAACGGCTACGAAGTCATTCGTACCAACTGGTGTTACAGAAACAACGACATTCTATGTAAATCAAACAGTTGCTGGTTGTACTTCTGATTTCGCAGAAGTTACATATACAGTAAAGGCTACTCCTGATGCTCCAACAACGGCTCCTGCTACTGCTTGTATCGGTAAGGAAGCTGATTACAAAGTTTCGGCAACAGGTGCTGGTTTACAATGGTACGATGCTAACAACTCACCACTTGGAACTGACGCTACACAAGTTGTTTCAGGTGTGACAACAGCTAAGGATTACTCTTATACAGTAACACAAACTGTTGACGGTTGTACATCAGCTGCTGCTACTGCTACATTGACAGTTAAAGCATTGCCAACTCCAGAAATCACGCTTGACGCTGAATATTGCTCAAGTTCTGCCGTTGAGGTTCCATTGTCTGCAAGTCCAGTAGGTGGTTCATTCACAATCAACAATAATCCAGCTACTAACTTCGTACCAAGTTCACTTGGCGAAGGAACATTCACGGTAGGTTATTCTTACACCGATGAAAACGGATGTACGGGTGTCGCTCCAGAAGTTCAATTCGTAGTAAAAGATTGTTCTGATCCTGCTGTAGAATCTGTTACATTGAACAAGTCAGACATTTCGTTGACAGTAGGTGATACATACAAATCATTCGTTGTAACAATTCTTCCAACTGATGGTATTTACAACAAGACTGTTGCTTGGGAATCAAGCGATGAATCTGTTGCAATCGTATCTGCAAATGGTGAAGTTACTGCTGTAGGTGAAGGTACTGCTGTGATTACTGTAAAATCTACTTACACCGAAGGTAAGCAAGCAACTTGTAACGTATCGGTTGTAAAACAAATTGTTCCTGTATCGAACGTAACATTTGCTGCAGGTGTACCAACAACGGTTGAGTCAAATGGTACCGTAGATCTTTCAGGTTTTGTGACTATCAATCCTGAAGAAGCAACTTCTCCAGAAATTGAATGGTCGGTATCTCCTGAAACAAGTGCTTCAATTGAAAATGGAGTTTTGGCAGCAGGATTTGTTAAATCAAATACGAATGTGACCGTAACGGTAACAGTAACTGCTGGTGGTGTTACTAAGACTGCCAATACTACGATAACGATCTTGAAAGGTCCTATCCCTGTAACGGCAATCACGGTAACTGCTCCACAATCAGTTCAAGAAAATGGTTCATTCAAGGCAACTGCCAAGGTAGAGCCAAGCGATGCTGATGATCCTACTTACAAATGGTCAGTTTCTAATGCAAATGCAACTATTGACCAACAAGGTAATGTAACTGTAATTGGTAACTCAGGTTCTTCATTCGATGTTGTTGCTACGGCGAATGACGGTTCGGGTACAACAGGTAGTGTTACGGTAACAATTGTTGACCAAATCTTCCCAATTGAAAGCGTTACTATTGCTGATGGCGAATATGTAGTAACAGAATCTGGCGAATTGGATTTGTCAACTGCATTGTCATACGCTCCACAAAATGCTTCTATTCAAAGCATTGTTTGGAAGACTACAAGTAGCTACATTACGGTAGATGAAACTTCAGGTCTTGTTTCTGGTAAATCGACATCACAACCACGTGATGTGAAAGTTACGGTAACCGTTACAACTCTTGACGGAACTTCAAAATCAGCTACAGTTACTGTCAAACTGGTTAAAGATCCTAAGTATGTATCTGCCATCACAATCGAAAGCAGTTTGAGCAAGGAGGCAGGTTCTACATTCACAATGAAGAAAGCTGTGGTTACTCCTTCTGATGCTGATGACGTTACATATACATGGTCAATCAAGTCGGGTAACGGTGGTACAATTGATCCAACTACAGGTGAAGTAACTGTTACAGGTACTGAAGGCGATCAATTTGTAATTATTGCTACTGCTAACGATATTGAACACGCTGTTTCGAATGAGTGTACCGTAACAGTTTTGAAACAAACAATTCCTGTTTCGGAAATCTTGACATCTTCGAATACGGTTACAGTGACAGCAGGTGCTGAAAGTCAAACGTTAGTTCTTTCATTCGAGCCAGATAACACGACTCAAACTGAAGTTACATTACGTCAAAGTTCTGCTATCTTCTCTTATGTTCAAAATGACAATGGAACGATTACAATTACGGGTAATCAAGGTGGTAAGGCAACCTTGACAATCAAGTCAACTGCCAATGCAGCCGTGATAAAGACTGTTGAAATTGAGGTAATAGAGAAGGTTAAGAGTATTGTTGTAAGCTCTTTGAGCGGAAGCAATAGCGTGACCGTAGGTCGTACGATCCAGTTAAAAGCTGACGTAGGTGAATCAACAGCTTCTAACAAACAAGTAATTTGGGAATCAAGCGATACTGAAAAAGCAACCGTGTCTGCTACAGGTTTGGTAACTGCCAAGGCATCGGGTATGATTCAAATCACTGCTACGGCAGCTGACGGATCAGGTGTTACAGGTTCAGCGTATATAACTATCAATACAATACCTGTAACAAGTATTGCTGCTGACAACGTATCTATTCAATCGGATGCAACGGAAGCATATATCAGAGCTACGGTTTATCCGTCGGATGCTACCAATAAGAATTTGATATACACTGTTGATAATCCTGAAATTCTTACTGTTGGTGAAAACGGTTTGATCACTCCTCTTTCTGAGGGTACGACAACGGTAACTATTAGTGCTGCAGAAGATATTGTTTCTAAGACAATTACAGTAACAGTTACTCCAGTTCGTGCTAACAAAGAGTACTTGATTCAATGTATTGATGATAAGAATTGGGGTGCTTACTCAATCTACGACAAAGTTAAGGAGGGAACTATCGTAGTGGGAATGAATCCACGTAGAGGTGAGATTTCTCCTGTGATTTGGAATGAGTTCCAAAAAGCTTGGATGGATGCACAAAATGTTCGTTACGAAGAGTTTGCTACTCAAAGCCAAGTTGATGCAGCTGCAAAGAAATTGTTAGATGCAATCAAGGCAATGGGTGCCGATCCTACTATCGAAATCCTTGCAGTAGAGGATGTAACAATCAATGCAAAGGTTTACCCGACGAAGGTTATAGATGTTGTAACAGTTGAGGCAGACAACATGATCTCAGTCAAAGTAGTTTCCGCAACAGGTAAGGTTGTTGCACAAGAAGAAACTGCAGGTGATGCAATCGAAATCAATGCTGCTGGCTTTGCACAAGGTGTTTACAAAGTAATTGTTGAAACTGAAAACGGAACAGTTGTTAAGGGTTTTGTAAAATAATCTTCGACAATTGAAATAGAAAAGGGGGCTGTCCACTCGGGCAGCCCTTTTTTTGTGTAGATATTTGGTTAATAAAAAACGTACGCCAATAAATACTCTCCTTTGTTTTTTGGTACTTTTACTATGCTTTAACGAAGAAGACTATGGTAAAGGATTGCGTTTCAAAAAAGATACTGAAGGACGGCTCGTTACTCGATGCAGAAACCGTCTCTATTCCTGACGGTGCTGTGGTTATCTACGATGTTCTTCGGGTGATGGACCAGGTTCCCTTGTTTGTGGAAGACCATTCCGCCCGTTTCTTCAAATCGTTTGATTTGTCGCAGCGAGAACGCCCGTTTGCAGAAAATGTATTTGCCGATTCTATTCGTACGTTTATTTCGTCGTATGGCTTGGAAAATGGCAACGTACGTTGTGTATATAGCATTTCTCCCGCAAACGAGACACAGTTCCTGGTGTATGAGATAAAGCACTCGTACCCTACGACTGAAATGTACGAAACGGGTGTTGTTTGTGGCACATTCGAGGGCGAACGCTCAAATCCCAATGTGAAACAGGAAGCAGCCGTAAAGAACAATGCTTATAAGAAAATTGCCGAAACGGGCGTGTATGAAGTGTTGTTGGTCGATTTGCAGAAGAATGTTACCGAGGGGAGCAAGTCAAACACGTTTTTTGTGCAAGGTGATACCATTGTGACTGCATTGGCACAAGATGTTTTATGTGGTATCACTCGCTTGCAAATCATAGAACTGATTCATTCGTTACAAATACCTTTGGTAGAACGAAAAATTGCCTTGTCGGAGCTTAAAAACTTTGATGCTGCATTTATATCGGGAACATCGCCAAAAGTGCTCCCAATACGCCACATTGAGGGAATTTCGTATCAAGTGAAG
>JAEEQV010000199.1:0-4825 GCA_016285445.1 Bacteroidales bacterium | reverse complement strand
ACGTCCGCAACTACCAAACATTCAAGGGATTTGAAAAATGCCACGGGGAATTAATCATACCAGAACTGTTCACCCGACTACTTCTCCATCGGCGTAAGAATGGAACAGTCCGACGGCGTTACATTTCTCATAGCCTCGCCCGAAAAGGCATTGTGCGACGTCATCAATTTCAGCAAGAATCTCAACCTACGGTTTATGAAAGACGTTGAGATCTACCTTGAGGAAGATATTCGTTTCGACACCGACGAACTGAAAAATTTCAACATCGACATTCTTGAACAATGTGCAACAGTCAGTCGTAAACAACAAAGTATCAACACATTAATCAAATACCTAAAATGAACGACATTTTTGAACAAATGCTTCGCCAACACTCCCCCTCAGGAGAAATCGACAAGTGTAATGCTGTTTACGAGGTTATGCAACAAGTAATTCTCGGCGGACTGTATCGTGGAGGATTCTTCAAAGAAGCAGCGTTCTATGGTGGCACCTGCCTGCGAATCTTTCACGGACTCAGACGATATTCCGAAGACTTGGATTTCTCTTTATTGCAGAAAAATCCCGATTTCAGACTTGAAAACTATTTTCAAGCGATAATCGACGAGGCACGACTGCTCGGCAGAGATGTTTCCATCACGAAAAAAGAAAAAAAAACATTCGGCAAAGTTGAATCGGCGTTTCTCAAAGACAATACCGACGTGTACGACGTGGAATTCCAGACAGAGAAATCGCTCAAGATAAAAATTGAAGTTGACACAAATCCGCCGTTACAATTCAATACGGAGCAAAAGATATTGATGCAGCCATTTTCTTTCACCACACGTTGTTTCACGTTGCCTGACCTATATGCAGGGAAAATGCACGCCCTTACATTCCGTCAATGGAAAAATCGAATTAAAGGACGCGACTGGTACGATTTTGAATGGTATGTCAGGAATCGTATTGCACTTGATTTCAATCATCTTCAAGTCCGTGCAAAAGAATTCAACGGCATTGAGATAGACAAAGGGCAATTTACGGAACTGCTCAAAAAACGCCTTGCCGAGACCGACATTGCCAAGGTTAAAGCCGACGTGCTGCCGTATGTTATTGACAAACACGAACTTGACATTTGGTCAAACGATTATTTCCTTCAGTTGGCTGATATGATAGTTTATGTGTAGGTACATTGACAAGCACCGCACACCGATTGAGTTGCAAGGATTAATTTTTCTTTCAAGAAAAAAGTAACAGAATCTCTTCTACCACTCTCTCAACGACTTGAAGCCTTCGGCTTCGTATTTGTTTGTCTTTTCGGGAAGATATGGTTGTTGGTATGGCATATAAAGGCCTTTCTTATATTTTTTCAGAAATGATTCAAACGACTCACATGGTTGGAGATTTACATTTATGACATAACCTGAATAATATGGAAGTTCTGTGGAAGGAATAATTAATATAGCATCAGAAGGTAAATTAATAACTTCCTCCCCATGTGTCTTACAATGTCTCCATTTTATGTGTATATAATGATCATTGATTCCAATAGAAAGAGGCCCTGGTACCGTCAGAATTGAGGCAGTAGGTTCTTGCGGTTCTATTTGTAAGAATACTTTATCGTCATGTAAATATCTTTTGATTTTTGGGATTTCTTCATCAAGAAAAGAAATAGATTCAATGGTTATTTTATCAATCACTAACCAAAAACATTTGCACGATTCACAATTGTCTTCTTCGATTGCTACGTTTGCCTTTCGGTATAAGCTACTATCTATTTCTATCTTGATAGAGTCGACCTGCCCCACCGCCCCGAGCGAGAGGAAGAAAAAGAAAATGGGCAGTATGGAACGACAAAGTTTCAAAATCAAAAATGTTTAGAGTTCAAAGATTGAAATTTTTCTGAATAATTCCTACATCTATATTACAATTGTTATCTGTCATTGTGGCCATAATTCTCAATTATTTTATTTTCAATAATCAATATCGTATCCAAGAATGTATCCTTTTCTATCTTTTCCTCCTCACCCCATGAATTCACGTGTCTATAATCTGCAAGACTGCATTTTCTTCGATAAATGTGTCCATTCTCCATAGTATAATATGTCTCATAATGCTCGTCAGCATCAGTTACCGTTACATCTGTATAACTGCCATCAACAGTAATCCGAACCTTTACCGCTTTATCAAAATAAAACAAATCAATGGTTAAACTTTCCCCACGCGTTATAACATACACAATCCGAGTTTTCGCCCCCTGGTATATATCATATAATTCTCCAGTCTTCTCATCTATAAAGCCCCAGTGCTTACCACGAACAATCATTTTATCATAATCAATTGTCATATAGCGGTCCTTTCCTTCAATCTTATATTCCCATATTCCACATCGTTTCCCGTTTTTATATTTTCCACTTACAGAACCTTCTGCGCTTTTCGGATAATCTTTTACGCATCTAGAGTTTACATTTGCTTTGCAAATAAAACTTGAATCTTCGCCAAACTTAAAATCATAATCAAAATAATCACCATAATAGTTTTTGCCTAAGTGAGACTTGTAATAGTCATAGGGAAAACCGCCTAACTTGTATAACATAAACACCTCAAAAACATCACGAAGATCAGCATATTGATAAAGCCCATTATCGAGTATGTCTTCCCAGTCTTTTCGTTGCAACAAATATTCCCATCCCGACATCTTATAAAAAGTTGCAGCAGGAATCAAAAGACGTTTTAATTTTTTTAGTTTAACAATCTCTGACGGGATAATCTTATGCGCTTTAGAACGAACATTTAGTACTTCAAGATTTTTACATTGACATACCGAAGTTAAATCTATAGGCAGATATTTCTGCCAACAATTATGAAAATCGTCGATTAGTATATATTTCAATTCACGAAATTTCTCAATGCCATTAAACCAGATTCCATTTGTAATAATAAGAGCATTGAGATTTGGAAATATTTCGGGAAGTCCCTCTAAAGAATCGCCATAATAAAATTCAACGCTTAAAACCTTTTGCTCTTTCAGTATTGACATATCCCACTCGTATTTTTGAAAATACTCTTTCGCCCCCAAGTGCTTCAACTCGATAAAATCAACAACCAATACTGAATCTGCATATTCAGGATCTATATCTTGATAATGTTTCAGATAATATGGGGCATAGGCGTAGCCTTGGAAGAATAACCCCAATAAAAAAAGATGTAACACTATGACATGAAACCATTTCATCTCTATGAAAATCAAAAATGTTTGGAGTTCAAAAATAAGAAGATTTTGTTTTCATCGAGAAAAAAAACATTTTCTTTATTTTTCTTCCCAATCATTTATGAAAATACTATTAATATAGCAATTTTCACTTGTTTTCGAAAAAGGAACAGGATATGACAGCAACACAGGTACCTTTTCTCCCGCTTGTTCGCCAGGAATAAATTTCAAGGGAATACTTGTTATAATCTCTAGTGCAATTCTGTCTGCTTCGGGCGATACAGATTTTACCACTCTTGGGGCAGCGATTTCTCCTTGGGTGGTAACTATAAATTGAACAACTACACAATCATTCTGAGGATATTGCGCAGCTTTCTTTTTAATGTATTCCCATAAATATATATTTCCTTTGGGATATTGAGGCATTTTTTCAACCCTCAAATATAATTCTTCCGACTTATATTGTTCTTCGCAATCACGAATCCTGTTTTTCAAAAGCGTATCTTCTGGTGTGGAATACTGCATCATTTCTTTGTAATACCAGTCTGCCAACTGACAATACCCTTTCTGCAAATATTCTTCTATTTTCTCCTTGTATTCACGTCGTCTTGGTATATTCAAAAAAAACTCCTGGAGATCATAATCAATAGCATGGGGATTCGTTTGACACTGCGAAAGTTGAGCTTCAATGTCGGCATTTTCATCATTGAACAAACGTTTGTATTCGGAATAATACCATTGTGCAGTGCGACACCAGCCCAATGCAAGGTACTTTTCCGTCTGTTGCAGATATTCGTTGGTCTGCGTGGGCTTTTTCTCCAGCCACTTGTTTTCGTCTTTCGACCAAACGAACACAGGAGCCGCCTGCCGTGTGGAATCGGGTTTGTCGAAATGGACGGATTTCCGTATGCCCTGCCATTGCCCCGAAGCGGAATCCATCTCGTATTCCTCGGAAACATGTTCACCCTCACGACTGAATGAGACCATTTTCTTTTGCGGAATCCATGCATTGTTCCAATCATACTGAACTTCCGTATAATTGTTTTCCTTATGGGAATATTCAATTTTCCGCACAAAACGCCATTCGTCGCGCAAGGAATTTCGCTTGCTTGTAATTGTTGCCACGCACCGCCCCGAAGCATCGTAACAACGCTCTATTTTATAGGAATGCGAGACCGTACTGTCGCAACGAACTATATCCTCTTGCCCCACTGCCCCGAGCGAGAGGAGGAGAAAGAAAATCGGCAGTATGGAACGGAAAAGTTTCAAAATCAAAAATGTTTAGAGTTCAAAAAAACAATTAAATGAAAATATATGTAAGAGGATCTCAAATTTTGATTGCTAGTAAAGGCCGTCCCTACCTTTAAGAAACTCAAGCAAATGAGTGAATTTCTGTTGGTATGTTTTTCTGACAGAAACTCTATTATTGATAAGTAATTCCAATTTCTGCATATCGTCGGCTTTATCACTCGTTCTAAAAAATTTGAATGTTTCTGTTTCATCATCGAAACACTCTGATTCGCCCATACCACCCACACATATATCTTTAGCACCCTGCTCCATAACAACATTATTGTTATGAATCATAAATGCCTTACATCCACATTTTTCACACTCAAAATCAAATAGGATATTCCT
>JAEEQV010000198.1:0-4835 GCA_016285445.1 Bacteroidales bacterium | reverse complement strand
GGCTTTCACGTCGCGCGCATATTGTGCAAGTGCGATTGCCTGGAAAATACGTTCAGAACTTACCGAAAGAGGGTAGGTGTTGTTTTTCAAAATGTTTCCGAAAATCATATAGCGGATACATTTCTTGTAATATTCCTGCGAGATGTCGATGCACACGTGTTTGCTCACGCCCAAGTTTTTCGCCTTTGTCTCTATGTTTGCCAGTTCTTCTGGAGAAAAACCGCCAGTGTTGATGATTACCGAATGAACGTTGTAACCTTTTTCTTTGCTGTAGTATTTCGCACAATAGGATGTGTCCAAGCCACCACTGAATGCAAGTACTGCTATTTTTGCCATAGTTCTATTTATTTTTATCTTATTTATCATTATCGTTTGGGTCGAAAATCATTCCCGTACAAAGGCAATTGGTTCTGCCTGTACGTTGAAGAATGTCATAGTTCGCACACGACTCGCATCCTTTCCAGAAAGCGTCGTCATCTGTTAAGTGTTTGTAACTTACTGGCTTATACCCAAGTTTCGTGTTGATTTTCATCACCGCCTCGCTTGTCGTAAGACCGAAGATTTTCGCATCGGGAAACAGATCTCTTGAGAGATTGAATGCTTCCTGTTTTATGCGTGTAGCCAAACCTTGGCCACGGAATTTCGGATTGACAATCAGGCCAGAATTTGCCACGAATTGTCCGTGTTGCCATGTCTCTACATAACAAAAACCGGCGATTTCATCATCTTCGGCAAATGCAATCACGCCTTTGCCTTCCTTCATTTTGGAAATGATATAATTCGGCGTACGTTGAGCCAACCCAGAATCTTTGTTCTTCGAGGCTTGATAAATCAAGTCGGAGATTGCCTGCGCGTACTTCTCATGTTCCTTGTTTGCACGAACTACTCTGATTTCACTCATATCATTTGTTTTACTGACACAAAGGTCTAAAAAAAAAAGGATTTTTTGGCAAAAGCGACTGATTTTTTATAGATGAAAATGGAAATTTAAGGATTGACAATGAATTAAGAATTAAAAAGTAAAAGTTAAAAGTTATTTTTCAATTATTTTTCCTTTTCTTTGTGTAAAAACTGATGGTAGTGAAGCGTTACGTTTTATTTTTTATAGGATTTTTCTGCTCGTTGTTCTCGTTTTCTCAAAATGTGATTGTCAACAGAATCGAGGGGAGCGAGGATACGCTGAGTTTTTACGGCTGCATTCCGTTTGGTGAGCAAGGTATGTTGCTCAAGGCGTATTATCCCGAAAAGAATTCGAACCGAAAAATCGATGTCTTTACCTATGAAAAATTCGATACGGCTTTTCACAAAAAAAACTCGGTTGATGTTGCCATTCCTGCAAAGAAATCGGCATATTTGGATTATACTTCGTCAACACATCAATATAATCTGGCTTACCAGACATCGGGAACATATTCTGTATCAATCGTTTCGGTTGCCGATATGAAAACGTGGACGATTCATGGCAAATTTCCTAAGAATACCACCATACATTCCATGCGTGCTGCTGGCGAATTCGTGTATTTACTGGGGTACACGAAAGACTTACCTATCATGGTTTGTCATAATATCACCACCAATGCCATTACTTTTGGAAAAATAATTCCTCTTACCAAGCGAAAATTCTCAATCGTTTCGTTTGAGGTGAATGACGCTACCGAAGAATTGTATCTGTTTACGAAAGACGAGGTTAAAAACGACAAGTTGGTGAAAATGTACGTGTATAAAAATGGCGTGAAGACATTTGAAAGAATGCTCGTCTCGACTGATGCCGACAAATATATTGTCTCGGCGTTTGCTTCCCGTTTGCACGACAATTCTTTTCTGATTTCGGGAACCTATGGTACCTCGTCAAAAAATTCTGATGTTTCTGTCGGAATCTTTATTTCAAAAATGTCGCCCGAGGGGGAAACGATCTTTACTAAATTCATAAATTATCTTGATATTCAGAATTTTACATCGTACTTGTCTGCCCGTAAACAAGAAAAAATTGAGAAAAAACAAGAACGTAAGCAAAGCCAGAACAAAGAATTGGAACTGAATTACCTGATGGTTCCTCATAATATTATTGAGCAAGACGGAAATTTTGTGCTGATAGGCGAGGCGTATTACCCCACGTATCGGCAGGAGTGTCAGTATATGTTGGGTCCGAACGGTCAGACAATGTATTGCTATCCCGTGTTTGACGGCTATCAATACACGCATTTCTTCTTGCTGGAATTCAATGAGAAGGGTGTACCGTTATGGAGCAATGCGGCTCCTATGGAGATTGAGAACAAACCGTATTACGTAAAACGATTTTTGTCAATCAACTCAAAACCCGATACGGTTATTCAACTTGGTTATTCAACGTGGAGGGATATTTTTCTGTATAATTTCAAGGATGGAGAAAAAGTGGGGGAGGAAACGATTTCGTTTGTGAACGACGATGAGAAACTGATTCAGTCCTCAACGCAGACGCGACATTGGTATGGCGATGTGTTCCTCTCGTATGGAATACAGAAAATAAAAAATAAGGAAAAAGAGAGGCGAGAAGTCTATTTTATAGAAAAATTACAAATACCTATTCAATAATGGCACTGATAAAATCGGTACGAGGATTCACTCCTCAAATTGGCGAAAATTGTTTCTTGGCAGAAAATGCGACTATAATCGGCGATGTGGTAATCGGCAAGGATTGTAGCATTTGGTTCAATACTGTTCTGCGTGGTGACGTGAATTCCATAAAAATCGGCAATCTTGTGAATATTCAGGATGGTTCGGTACTCCATACCTTGTACGAGAAATCGACGATAGAAATTGGTGATAATGTGTCGGTTGGGCACAATGTGACGATTCACGGGGCAAAAATTTGCGACAACGTGTTGATAGGCATGGGGTCGGTCATTCTTGATCACGCCGTGATAGGGGAGAATTCCATAATTGCTGCAGGTGCCGTAGTTACAAGTGGAACAATTGTGGAACCGGGAAGTTTGTACGCAGGCGTTCCGGCCAAGAAAATAAAAGACGTGTCTCCCGAGCAAACCAAGGAGATGATATATAAAATTTCACATAATTACCGAATGTACGCCGATTGGTACAAGGAAGAAGAATAGGTTTTATCTTGCCTCGCCGCTCAGTCGGATGGTCGTGCTCTGAAAGTATATTCCAGTTTGCTTTTGATGTCAAGGGCAGGAAAAAAATAATTGTTGATTTTTACGTTTCACGGAAAATGTATCGGTACTATGAGGAGGCACTTATGGACAGAAAAAAAATTTTATAGGCCGGAAAAATTTCTAAAATCGGGAGGAAAAAATTTTTCTCTCGCGAGAGAAAAAAAATCTTGTCCAAATGTGTTCCGTGAAGAGAAATTTTTTCCCTGAGGAAAAAATAATTGTTGATTTTTATGCTGTTTATAAAAAATACCGATACAAATTGTAGAGAAAGTATAGTTGTTGCAAGAGAAATTGCCTTAAAAAGCGCATGAAATTGAAAAGAGTGTGCTTTTGTCGCTATCTTTGAATTATCAATGACCGATAAATTAACAATAGTATTTCATAAAAAATGAACAAATGAAATTATGTTATATATTTGTATCACGTAAAAGAATATGTTACAAGGAGTAAAACAACAACTATCAGTGATACTGAAATATATGCTATGCCTACATTGTTGTGTAGCGTTCACGTGCGTTGCATATTCCCAAATCACTAATCCTACTGAACTTGATGGTCTTTCTGCCTGGTGGTGTGCCGATTCCGTGCAGCAGGATGACGGTTCCGCCGTGTCCTTTTGGAACAATATGGCAAACGCCACCGAATCCGTTACGCAACCTGTGCCAGACTATAGTCCTACTTTGGTGAAAAATGTCTTTGAACTGAATAATCATGCAGTACTACGGTTTGATGGAAATGATTATTTGGATGGGGGGAATATATTGAATGTGGGCACGATGGGGCAAACGGCATTTGTTGTCGCAAAATCAAGTGGAAATAATGGGAATTTCTTTTCTAAATCTCTGGCAGGATTGGGGAAATGTAGATACTATTGCATGTATGAGAATAAAAAACCTACTTTTCTTGCCCAATACGGAAGCCGCTATTTTGGACCTATCGGGCAATCAAAATTAGGAGAATATGATTTGTTGTCAACACAGATAGACTTGGGACATAGTTTGTTGTCGTTTTTTCAGAATGAAGTCGGCTTGAAACAGATGGAAACTGAAATTCTCAATTCGTTTTCTTCAGCTTACTTATTCTTAATAGGGGCATATAATAACAATACTGGTGCAATACCACCTAATTCTTCATATTACCTTAACGGCGACATAGCCGAAATGATTTTTTATAACCGTCCCCTTTCAAATATTGAACGTCAGTCTGTTGAGAATTATCTTCGTTCAAAGTATTTCCCTGGAACGGAACGTGAGCAGTTTTCGTTGGGTGAAACAATTGAGCAGGAGTATAGTTTAAAAACAGTCACACTTACCGTGCCAGATAGGGCGTATTTTCAAACGATTGCATGGAATACAGGCGAAAATACGCAGTCAATCAGTGTTACCAAGTCGGGATTGTATGCGGTACACGTTACCGACGATTGGGGCTATGATTATATTGATACGGTGAATGTGGTGTTTCCATCATTCTCGTACATACCAAACCAGACAATCTGTGACGGGCAGTCGGTGGTGTGGGATTGTGGTTTGAGTGGTGATTATACCTATGAGTGGAGTTCGGGTGAGACAACACAGGCTATAACCATAACACAGGCAGGAAAATATGCGGTAAAAGTAACTGATAATCAAGGCCATTCCATAGTGTCGGATACGGTGACGATAGAGGTGGATGATTTTTCTACAA
>JAEEQV010000197.1:0-4867 GCA_016285445.1 Bacteroidales bacterium | reverse complement strand
TCGATTCTTTTTTTTCTTCTTTTTCTCCTTCTATTTTCTTTTGTTCTTTTTTTTCTGTCTCTCTTTTCTCGCGCTCTTCTTTCAAATTCTTTATTTTTTGTGCCTCTTCTTCTTCCTTTTTTGCCCAAAAATCTAAAATTGGTTTTGCATCTGCTATCAATTTGTTATATTCGGAATAGGTTATATTATCACCTATTCGGGAATATAAATTATATGCAAATTCGACTTTTTTGTCATCGTATGAATCATCATCTGAATTTATAAAGTATTTGGGGTTGAGTTTGTTTTTCAAATCTTCTATTTGATGGTTATCTACTAATTGTATTCCAAGTCGTTTTTCTGCCTCAGCCGCAATTTCATCTATATTAGGATTTGCACCTTTCAACTTCGAATAAATTTGATTTGCAATTTCAAATTTTTCTTTATCTTCCATAAAGTTCACAGGATTGCACAGCCGTTTTAACCTATCGAAAATAGATTCGTTATTATATTTTTGTGTTGTTGTTTTGGGAACGTCTATAGAAGATTTTTGTATTGCCGAATTAGATGATTCTGAGGAAACAACCATAGAAGAAGTTTGTGGTGTTGAATTAGAATTTGTTTTTGCCCCAGATTGTGTTCTCGATGGTTCTTTGTCACACATATAAAAACAAACTATTGTTACTACTACACCAAAAAGAAAAATATGTGGATTTGGGAAATGAAGTCCTTCTTTAAAAATCAATATAATTCCACCAGATGCTAAGAACGTAAAAATGATACCTCCAATTTCCCAAGCTTTTATCGTTTTGGGTTTGCTTGCTCGCCAAAAAGAAACGATGGAAAGTAATAGCATACCAATAACACCTGGAAAATTTAATTGCATTAAACTACCGAATGTGGCTAGTGCAAACGAAACAGCTAATACTATGAAACCTATTCTCATATTACCATAAATTTAAGTTAGACATTAGTTATTTGAGGGCATAAAAAAAGCGTGAAACTCAACTGTCTCCCGCTAATCGAAGGTATTTGGCGTAACCTATGGTCTACGAAATAAGAAAAGTCCACGCCTGCGCGCGAACACTCTTATACTTATTCCTCAGACCAACAAATCGCCAAATTTTTCGATTAGAAGAAAAAGCAAGAATGCTTCTAATATGTCATATTGCATGTTGCAATACGTTACAAATATATGAAATTTTTAAATGACCATAGAGAAATGGTTATTTTTCTTGTTTAACTGTGAAAATGTTTTGCACCGCCCGTTTTTGAAAAATCCCTTAAACCATTATCATTATTACCTTTTGAGTTTTTTCTTCCAAAAAAGTTATTAACAATGTGGGAAAAAATGGTAAAAAGTGTGAGAAAGTGGGAAAAATGTGTTTACTTTTACACTCGAATTCAAAATAGAAAAAGTGATAACATTTGTAGGTGAACATACGGGAAAAATCGACGCAAAAGGGCGTGTGCCGCTTCCGTCACAGTTGTTCCGTCAGTTGGGCAATGTGAGCGAAGGTGCTCGTTTTGTGTTGAAAAAAAGCATCTACAAGCATTGTTTGGAGTTACACCCTATTGATAATTGGCTGACGATTACACAACAGTTGTCAAAAAGTCTGAATCCGTTCAACAAGAAACACAACGATTTCTTGCGTGAATTCAGCAAGGGCACGTCCGATTTGACGTTGGATTCCATGAATCGTCTGCTTGTTCCGAAACAGTTGGCCGAGTATGCGGGTTTGTCGAAGGATGTTGTCTTTCTCGGTGTTGAAGGAATTATCGAAGTTTGGGATAAGTCACGATATGAGGCAGATGAAATGTCGCAATCTGATTTTGAAAAACTTGCTGGAGAAATTTTTACTGATGACTTTAATTTGAATGGGTAGAGCTATATGAAATATCATGTTCCTGTCCTTTTGAACGAATCAATAGAAGGACTGAATATAAATCCGAAGGGGATATATATTGACGCCACATTTGGTGGCGGGGGACATTCAACCGCAATACTCAAGAAATTAGACGGAGGTCATTTGTTTGGTTTTGACCAAGATGCCGACGCTAAGCAAAACGCTCTTCAGTCGGAACAATTTACGTTCGTCTATCACAATTTCGCCTACGTGAAGAATTTTATGCAATTCTTCGAAGTCGGGCAGGTTGATGGTATTTTGGCTGATTTGGGCGTGTCGTCGCACCATTTTGACGAGGCAGAACGGGGCTTTTCGTTTCGTTTCGACGGTCCGCTCGATATGCGGATGGACAGGTCGGTGAAGAAGTCGGCGACCAACGTGGTGAACGAATACGACGAACAACAGTTGACCGATGTGTTCAAGAACTACGGCGAGATAGCAAATGCCCGTCGGTTGGCTCAAGAAATAATCTCTCGTCGCTCGATTGCTCCCATTCGCACGACAGAGGAATTGAAACAGATAGGACAGCGATTTTGCAATCCGCAGACGGAAAGCAAGTATCTGTCACAGATTTTTCAGGCGTTGCGCATCGAAGTGAATAACGAGATGCAGGCACTGAAAGATTTTTTACAAGGAGGATTGGAAATTCTCAAACCGAAAGGTCGTTTCGTGGTGATAACCTATCATTCGTTGGAAGACCGATTGGTGAAGAATTTTTTTAAGACGGGGAATATAGAGGGAAAGATGGAACAGGATTTTTATGGAAATGTACGAACGCCGTTCACTGCCATTTCGAAAAAAGTGATTGTTCCGTCCGATGAGGAAATAAAGGAAAACAATAGGGCACGAAGTGCAAAATTACGGATAGTAGAGAAAAATGGCTGATAACAAGGTAGTTGGAAAGGCAAATTCGGTGTTGCAGTTTATGGCTGGCGGATTCTTGGAATCGCAAGCCCTGCGAAAGTACATCCCTACCATTGTGGTGCTGGTGGTCATTATCCTTTTGTACACGGCCAACGGCTATAATATGTATAGCATTGAGATGAAAAACAAACGCTTGGACAAGGAGGTGAAGGAATTGCGTGCGGAATTTGTGGCTACCAAGCAACAACAGATTAAAATGACGAAATACGGAAGTATTCAAGAAATAATAAAAGAAAAACAATTGGATTTGGAGGAACCGAAAACTCCGGCGTTCACAATATCAACCGATGGCAGAAAATAAGACAGATGCACAAATAATAAAAAGTATCTACGTGAGATACATTGCAGTACTTATCGGAGTGCTGTTATTCGTTTGTGCGCTTATTTGGCAGGTTGCGAAAATTCAAATGGAAGAACGACCGACGGCTCCGCAACAAGTGGTAAAAGTCATTCCCAAGCGTGGCGACATTTTGGACAGAAACGGTCGTGTGCTTGCGTGCTCGGTGCCGGAATACGAAGTGTATTTCGATTCGAGAATAGATTTCTTCAAGAAAAATCCGAGTATCCTAAACGATAGTCTTGAATCTCTTGCTGCCGGATTGGCTCGCGTGTTTGCCGAACCTGGACACGACAAACAGTATTTCTACAAAAAACTGCTTGATGCGAAAAACAATGGCAAGATGTTGAAACTGCACGAAAAGAATGTTGACTACAACACGTTGCAGGCCTTGAAGAAATTGCCAATTCTTTGCAACGGTGCGTATCGTGGTGGTTTCACCGTCAATACGATAAACAATCGTGTATATCCTTACGGCGGTATGGCTACGAGAGTTATCGGCTCGTTTCAGGACGACCACGGCCGAAACGGCATAGAACGTGCATACGATAAATACTTGTTCGGCGATCCCGAACTCAAGCAGAATAATATCGCTCTCGGTGGCAACGGCGAAGAAGGCGACGGTTGTGATATAGTGACCACTATCGATGCCGACATACAGACCATTACGCACGAAGAACTTATGAATGTGCTGAAAAAATACGATGCGGAATGGGGCTGTGCAATCGTAATGGACGTGAAAAGTGGCGAAATTCTTTCTACTACGAATTTGTCACGAAACGACGACCCTGCCGACTCGAACTTCTACGAGAACTATAATTACGCGGTAAAAGGTCGTTGCGACCCGGGCTCTACCATCAAGTTGTCGGCTTTGATGGTTGCTTTTGAAGACAATTATGTGAAACTCACCGACACGATTGATACGGGCAACGGTGTTGTTTCTTATAAGAACGACCAACTTACGGTGACCGACTGGGTGCGCAAGACGCGTGGCGACGGCTTTCATAAGATTCCCGTCCGCGAAGTGTTTGCCCAATCGTCGAACGTGGGTATTAGCAAAATTATAAACGAACACTATGAAAAACGTGGTCAGAAGGGCGAGTGGGAATATATAGAACGACTGAAGTCAATGGGACTTGACCAAAAAAGTGGCGTTGACCTGCAAGGCGAACTGCCACCGAAGGTAAAAGACCCAAGTATGACTACGGGCGAAGAACGCTGGAACGGTACCACGTTGTTGCAGATGTCGTATGGCTACGAAATTGAGTTGACGCCGTTGCAGATTCTGAATTTCTACAACGCCGTGGCAAACAACGGTAAGGTTGTGGCTCCTCATTATGTGAAGGAAATTCGTAAGGATGCAAAGATTGTAAAGAAATATACGCCTCGCATTACGCGTTCGTCAATCTGCTCGAAGGAAACCTTGCGCAAGTCGCACGATATTCTGGTAGCTGTTGTGGAAATAGGAACGGCGAAAAAATATGCGAGCAAGTATTACAAGATAGCAGGAAAGACGGGTACAGCGCAAACATTCGAGAAAGGTCATTATAATAAAGGTAAATGGCGCGGCTCGTTCTGCGGATTTTTCCCTGCCGACAATCCGAAGTATTCTTGCATAGTGGTTATTCAGGCAAAAGAAGCTGGTGAATATAGTGCCGTGGGTGCGTTTAAGAAAATAGCCGACAGAATTTTCTTCATGGACGAGGCGCTTCTGGCAAAG
>JAEEQV010000196.1:0-4873 GCA_016285445.1 Bacteroidales bacterium | reverse complement strand
ATTGTAGCACAATGAATTTTCTTCCGAATATGATTTTTTTGTCTCCATTTCGCCCCACGCATAATAGTTGCAACAATCTTCAGGATAATTTCCACCAAGATTACACGCCGCCCATTTTACGCTCAAACCTAAATCCACCATGCCTTTATAGTATAATTTACCGTATTGGGTTTCCACATAATTCTGTGCCTGTACATAAAAACAACTTAGTATTATGTACCACATAAGCAAAAGTACTTTGTAGTTCTTCATTTATATTATGGTTTTTGTATATTAACTTCTTTCCAAATATTGTTAATCCATACTGAGCAACCGAACTTAATCGGATTTTATCTTTATTTTTCATGCCTCCATAGTTAGCTTCCGCATATTTTTTTGTGGAACATTGAAATAGCCAGACCCTTTTTTTTGTGTTATAGCATTTTTCCATGAATTATAATGTTCGTCACTGATTGTCCATCCCATAACATTTATATGATATTGCGTTCCATCTTTATTTGTTGCATCAGGATTTTCTGGAGGAAGATGTGATTGTTCAACTCCATCCCAATATTTCGCTCCATTACTGTAATCAACCTCTTGAAGCTCATAATATTCTCTGTCTATATATACGGAATCCTTTAGTATTTCAACAGATTGGGAATACAGCGACAAGGAACTGAATAATATAGACACAACAAGAATATATTTTTTGAAGTTCATATTTCTAAAAATTTTGTTTACGGGAACCTATTTGCCGACGCAAAAGTGAGCAAATATGTTTCCTAACATTTCGTCTTCGGAAATTTCACCTGTTATAAGTCCAAGATAATGAAGAACTTGCCGTAATTCAAGACTAATCAAATCGTTGGTCAGACCATTCTGGAAACCTTCGTCTATTGCGTGAAGTGAATCCAACGCATGATTCAAAGCTTCGTAATGACGGAAATTGGTGACAATGGCATCGTCCTGCGAAATGTTGCCTGCATTGACTTCGGCAAGCAGCAGGTTTATCAGGTCGTCAATGTTTTCGTGCGTTTTTGCCGAAATATACACCACTGTATCGTTTTCCGACAGTTCCGAAAAATCCGCTTTCGCCATCTGGCGTTTATAATCGGGATTCGTATCTATTTTGTTGACAATCAAGAAGATTTTCTTGTCGGGCGTATGTTTTTTTATGGTCGAAATGGTTTGTGCCACTAACTGTTTGTCGGAATTTACATCGACCAACACGAGAATATACGTCGCCTTGTCGATGTTTTCGAACGTTTTTTGAATACCAATTCGTTCTATCTCGTTTTCGGTCTCGCGAATTCCTGCCGTGTCGATAAAACGGAAGGTCACACCTCCTATCACCATGGTGTCTTCTATCACGTCGCGCGTGGTTCCGGGAATAGACGACACAATTGCCTTGTCTTCGTTGAGCAAGGCGTTGAGCAACGTGGATTTTCCCACATTCGGCTCGCCTACTATGCACACGGGAACGCCTTGTTTTATGGCATTTCCCAACTTAAACGAGTTCACTAACTTTTCAACCCGCCGTGTCAAATCAGCACAAATGTCGGTCAGTTGTTTGCGGTCGGCAAATTCCAAGTCTTCCTCACTGAAATCGAGTTCAAGTTCAAGAAGCGAAAGAAATTGTAGCAATACAGCTCGTAACTCCTTGAGTTCCTTTGCATAACCGCCTTTCATCTGCGACATTGCCAAATGGTGCGATGAAGCAGAACTTGATGCTATCAAATCGGCCACGGCTTCGGCTTGCGACAAGTCCATTTTCTTGTTCAAAAACGCCCGCTGGGTAAATTCCCCCGGATGAGCGAGCCGAGCACCGTTTTGCACCAAAAGACGCAAAATTTCGGTTTGAATATAGTGCGATGCGTGACAGCTAATTTCCATAGAATCCTCGCCTGTGTAGGATTTCGGAGCGTTGAAAACCGACACTAACACGGAATCAATAACGGTCTCGCCATCGAATATTTCACCATAATGGATTGAATACCCTTTTTGCATCCAATCGGCAGTTTCCTTGTATGGTCGAAACATTCGCGACACGATTTTCTTTGTGTCCTCGCCGCTAATCCGTATGACGGCTATTGCCCCTTTGCCCTGCGCCGTCGCAATGGCACATATCGTGTTGGATTCTACAATCATATCAAAATTTTTGTCAAAGATATTAAAAACGAATGATTACTCACGCTTTTTTTATACCTTTGAAATCAAATAAATAAAATGAAACTGAGAAAACTCCATAGAGACAAGGCACCAACGTTCAAACAGCTGAAATCGCTCTCGTTGCACGCCCCTGAACGATTTTTGGCAGACAATGGAATACCCATTTTCTTGTTCCCGCTGTACGACCAAGAAATCACCAAAATAGATTTCATCATAAAAGCTGGCGAATATGCGTCGGATTTCTCGCTGACAGCCCTCACCACATTGGCGATGCTTCAAGAAGGTTCCACGACAATGGAGTCGGAACAAATTGCCGAACGACTTGATTTTCTTGGCTCGTATCTCTCCTTCCACACAACCAAGGACAGGTCGCTCATTTCGGTTTGCTGCTTGGAAAAACATTTGGCTGAAACGATAAAAATCGTCACGGATTTCATTATTCACCCTACGTTCCCCGAAGATAAACTTGAAACGAGTCTTCTCAAACGGAAAGAACGCTTTAAGGTTGATAATGAACGAGTTGAAGTGCTTTCGCAAAAGAAATTGGCACAAGTACTCTTTGGCGAAAAACATCCCTATGGACGAACGATTCAATTAGATGATTTTGAACATATTACACGTGATGACTTGATTCGTTTCCACAACCAGAATTATGTCGCCGAAAATACTTCAATCGTAATTTGTGGAAATCCCAAATCACAAGAAATAAAAAATCTTATCTCGTTTCTTCAGCATAACGAATTCAATACTTTAAATAACAAAACACAACCTATTGAATACGATATAGTTAGCAACACACAAAAAAAGCATTGGATTACCAAAGAAAATGCCGTACAATCGTCGCTCAACCTGGGGAAAATTATGGTTAACAGAAACCACCCTGATTTCATACCGTTGCAAATTCTCAACACGATTTTAGGCGGTTATTTCGGTTCTCGGTTGATGACGAACATTAGAGAAGACAAGGGTTATACTTACGGTATTGGCTCAGGAATTATCTCGATGGAACATGCGGGATATTTCATTATTACGTCGCGTGTGGGAAAAGATGTCGCTCAAAAGGCATTGGACGCAATTTCTGACGAACTACGACGTTTAAGAACAGAAATGGTACAACAAGACGAACTTGATATGGTGAAAGCGTATATGCAATCTACCCTTGTCCGTAACTTTGACGGTGCGTTTGCGACAAGCGAAATGTTCAGAAACACATTAGGTTACGACATTGATTTTGTCGGCTATTACCAACATATTTGGTCAAAAATACGGAAAATCACCGCCAAAGAACTCTTGGAACTGTCAAACAAATATCTGCACGAAGATTCAATGTATGAAATTGTGGTTGGCTAAACATACGAAACGAAAAATCGCTTTGGCGGGACTGTTTTTAATGAGCAGTTTTCTGTCGCTTTTTGCCGAAGAAATCGACCCGACCGACATATCGTATGTGTCTGTAAATCCTTACACTAACGAGGTTACCATAAGTTGGTATAAAAGTGAATCGGCTAACATTGCCTACGCCAGGATTTTGTACATCTATGACGAGACAACGCTGATAAAGGGTAAAGGATTTGTCGATATAGCTGGCAATGAGGATGTTACCTATAAATTCAAGACCGACACCATCGATAAATTTTCCTACAACCCTGACGAACGAGTTCTTTCGCTCGCTGTGGACGCATATTCCGAGAATGGCAATAATAGCACCTCGTTGCGTGAATATCACACCACAATGCTCGCTTCGGCTCAAATTACCCGCTGTCCATCACAAATCAAACTTTCGTGGACTCCCTACTATGGCTATGGAATTACGGTGAGCAAGTACGAAATTATTGAAGTTGACGCTCAAAATAACGAGACAAAACTGCAAGAATGTGCCGGAACGGAAAAAAGTTGCGTGATAGAACTTAATGAGCAAAAAGAACGACGTTTTTATGTAAAAGCATCGTTTGTTGATTGTCATGGCAAGCAACAAAATTCAACATCAACAATGTGCTATGTATCTGAGAAACAAGCAAATCTGCCTCAATACATTTCTATAGAAAACATTTCGTTGGAACAAACCGACATCACTCTCGACATACGATTCGACACTGCCGCCGACTACAATACATACATCTTATTTCGGTCGTACAACGACGACAAACACTTCCAACCATTTGATACTGTTAAAATTGCATTACACCAGACGCCACTCTACACCTTTGTTGACCCAATGGCTTTTACAAACAACTCCCCCGTTTTTTACAAAGTTAAAGGATATGATAATTGTAACACGGAAATTATAGAATCTCAATCGGTTACACCGATTATTGCAAGTGTTCGTGAAGTATCGGAAATGCAAAATATGATAGAATGGAGCAAAGATGCACCCTGGGAAGTTTTACAATATCGTATTTGGAAAAGCGAGAACGATTCCGAAGCTCAACTTATTGATTCTGTTGGCAATCGGCAATTTATGTATATTGATGATTTAGACGATTCATACGCACGTTGTTTTTCGCTTTGTTACAAAATTGAAGCTGTACAAAATAATGATGAAAAGACCGTTCGCTCCTTCAGCAATAAAGTATGTCTGACGAAGGAATATAAACTATTGATTCCCAATGCGTTCAATCCCAATAGCGGCATTGCGGAAAACACGACATTCAAGCCCAAATATGCGTTTCTTTTTGGCGATTAAAAAATGGAAATATTTGACCGATTTGGCCCATGCGTATTC
>JAEEQV010000195.1:0-4883 GCA_016285445.1 Bacteroidales bacterium | reverse complement strand
GATAAAGTTGCTCGCGAGGCCGGTCGTGCAGGCGTGCCTGATTTTGGTAAGACATATCTTTACGATGGTGGAACAGGTGAGCGTTTCGACCAACCTGCAACTGTCGGCGTGATTTATATGTTGAAGTTAGGTCACTTGATTGACGATAAGATGCATGCTCGTTCTATCGGTCCGTACTCGTTGATTACTCAACAACCATTGGGTGGTAAAGCTCAATTCGGTGGTCAGCGTTTTGGAGAAATGGAAGTATGGGCAATTGAGGCATTCGGTGCATCAAATGTTTTGCAAGAAATACTTACAATTAAATCTGATGATGTAATTGGTCGTGCAAAAGCATACGAGGCAATTGTCAAGGGTGAACCGTTACCAACGCCTGGATTACCAGAATCATTCAACGTATTGTTGCATGAGTTGAGAGGTTTGAGCCTTAACATCAATTTTGAATAAGCAATAGCAGTATTAAACTTTAAAGTTCATAGAAAATGGCTTTTAGAGAGACAAAAGTAAAAAATAACTTTTCAAAGATAAGTATAAGTCTTGCATCACCTGACGACATCCAATCTCGTTCAAGTGGTGAAGTCTTGAAACCAGAAACTATCAATTACAGAACGTACAAGCCAGAAAGAGACGGTTTGTTCTGCGAAAGAATTTTTGGTCCTGTAAAAGACTATGAATGTCACTGCGGAAAATACAAACGTATCCGTTACAAGGGAATCATTTGTGACCGTTGTGGTGTTGAAGTTACAGAAAAGAAAGTACGTCGTGAAAGAAGTGGACATATTAGTTTAATTGTTCCTGTTGCTCATATTTGGTATTTCCGTTCATTGCCTAACAAAATTGGTTATCTATTGGGATTACCGACAAAAAAATTGGATCAAGTAATCTATTACGAACGCTATATCGTAGTTCAGGCCGGAGTGTTAAAATCAGAAGGTTTGAAAGATTTGGACTTGTTGTCGGAAGAAGAATATCTTGATTGGGCTGAAAGATTGCCAAAAGATAACGATGCCAAGGAAAACACAGATCCTACGAAATTCATCGCTATGATGGGTGCAGAGGCGTTGGAAGAATTGTTGAAAAGACTTAATCTTGATAAAATCTCTGGCGAATTGAGAGATCTTGCAAGCAAGGAATCTTCTCAACAACGCAAAAACGAGGAATTGAAACGTCTTCAAGTAATTGAGGCTTTCCGTGAATCAAGTGGCAAGAATAAACCTGAATGGATGATCTTGAAATGTATTCCTGTGATTCCTCCAGAATTACGTCCTCTTGTTCCTCTTGACGGTGGTCGTTTTGCAACGTCGGATTTGAATGACTTGTATCGTCGTGTCATTATCCGTAACAACCGTTTGAAACGATTGATTGAAATCAAGGCTCCTGAAGTAATCTTACGTAATGAAAAACGTATGTTGCAAGAAGCTGTTGACTCACTTTTGGATAACTCAAGAAAGACTAATGCTGCAAAAACCGATGCAAACCGCTCGTTGAAGTCGTTGAGCGATAGCTTGAAAGGTAAACAAGGTCGTTTCCGTCAAAACTTGCTCGGTAAACGTGTTGACTATTCGGCTCGTTCGGTAATCGTCGTAGGTCCTACGTTGAAATTGCACGAATGTGGTATTCCAAAAGGAATGGCTGCTGAATTGTACAAACCTTTCATTATCAGAAAATTGATTGAAAGAGGTATTGTAAAAACAGTAAAATCTGCCAAGAAGATTGTTGATAGAAAAGATGCTGTTATCTGGGATATTTTGGAAAATGTAATGAAAGGTCACCCAGTTCTCTTGAACCGTGCCCCGACATTGCACCGTCTTGGTATTCAGGCTTTCCAACCAAAGATGATAGAAGGAAAGGCAATTCAACTTCACCCACTTGCTTGTACGGCATTCAACGCCGACTTCGATGGTGACCAGATGGCAGTTCACTTGCCTCTTGGTAATGCGGCAGTGCTTGAAGCTCAGATTTTGATGCTTTCTTCTCACAACATCTTGAACCCTGCCAATGGTGCTCCTATCAAGGTGCCTTCGCAAGATATGGTCCTTGGTTTGTATTACATCACCAAAGGTATGAAAGGTGCTAAAGGCGAAGGTTTGTATTTCTATTCTCCAGAGGAGGCAATTATTGCTTACAACGAGAAGAAAGCTGATCTTCACGCATTTGTAAGAGTTCCAAGAAGTCTTTGGCATTCTGTTGATGAGGAAAAAGATATACTAAAACAATATAAAGACGAGAAAGACAAAGAAAAATGGATTCTTACTACTATTGGTAGAATTATCTTCAATGAAATTGTACCAGAAGAAAGTGGATTCATTAATAAGTTGTTGACTAAGAAGTCTTTGCGTGACATCATCACTGATGTATTGAAAGTTGCAGGAACACCTAAGACTGCCGATTTCCTTGATGATGTAAAGAATATGGGATATCGCATGGCATTTGAAGGATGCTTGTCATTCAAATTGGATGACGTTGTTATCCCTAACGAAAAATCAAAACTTGTACAAAAAGGTTACGACGATGTTGAAGAAGTAATGAACAACTATAATATGGGTTTCATTACCAACAACGAACGTTACAACCAAATCATCGATATCTGGACACACACCAATGCTGATTTGACCAACAAAGTGATGGATCGTTTGAAGAACGACCAAGATGGTTTCAACTCTGTGTACATGATGTTGGATTCGGGAGCTCGTGGTTCTAAGGAACAGATTCGTCAGTTGTGCGGTATGCGTGGTTTGATGGCAAAACCTCAAAAATCAGGTGCTACGGGAAATGAAATTATTGAAAACCCAATCTTGTCGAACTTCAAGGAAGGTTTGTCAGTCTTGGAATATTTCATCTCTACTCACGGTGCTCGTAAAGGTTTGGCCGATACTGCTTTGAAAACTGCCGATGCTGGTTATTTGACAAGACGTTTGGTTGACGTTTCTCACGATGTGATTATCACCGAAGAAGATTGTGGTACTTTGCGTGGTTTGATGGCATCAGCCGTTAAGAACAACGATGAGGTTGTTGAATCATTGTACGACAGAATTCTTGGTAGAACAAGTGTTCACGATATTTATCATCCACAAACAGGAGAATTGATTGTAAAAGCTGGTGAAGAAATTACCGAAGCTATTGCTCAAAAAATCGAAGATTCTCCAATTGAACAAATTGAAATTCGTTCTGTATTGACCTGCGAGTCTCGTAAGGGTGTTTGTGCTAAATGTTACGGACGTAACCTTGCAACAGCAAGAATGGTTCAGAAAGGTGAGGTTGTGGGCGTTATCGCTGCTCAATCAATCGGTGAGCCTGGTACTCAGTTGACACTTCGTACATTCCACGTGGGTGGTACTGCTTCGAATATCGCTGCTGATTCTTCTCTTATATCTAAATACGACGGTATTGTTGAAATTGAAGAATTAAGAACGATTGAAGGCGAAGACGAAAACGGACAGAAAGTTGACATCGTTATCGGTAGTCTTGCTGAATTGAAGATTGTTGACAAGAACACGGGTAGTGTATTGACAACGCAAAACATTCAATACGGTTCTAAGTTGATGGTTAAGAATCATACGGAAATCACCAAGGGTACATTGATTTGTACATGGGACCCATATAACGCTTCCATCATTTCTGAATTCTCAGGTAAGATTGCTTTCGAAAACGTTCAAAAAGACGTTACTTACAAGGCTGAAGCCGATGAACAAACCGGTTTCAAGGAAATGGTTATCATAGAATCTAAGGATAGAACAAAGAACCCGATGATTAAGATTCTTGACAAGTCGGGCGAGGTTCTTAGAAACTATAACTTGCCGGTAGGTGCTCACATTATTGTGAACGAAGGTGATAAGATCAAATCAGGTCAAATCCTTGTTAAGATTCCACGTGCCGTAGGTAAGTCGGGTGATATCACTGGTGGTCTTCCTCGTGTAACTGAATTGTTCGAGGCACGTAACCCGTCAAATCCTGCTATTGTTTCGGAAATTGATGGTAACGTCTCATTCGGCAAAATCAAGAGAGGTAACCGTGAAGTTATCGTTACGTCAAAGACAGGGGAGGAAAAGAAATATCTTATTCCATTGTCAAAGCAAATTCTTGTACAAGAAAACGATTACGTGAAAGCTGGTACGAGCTTGTCTGACGGTTCTATCACTCCATCTGACATCTTGGCTATCTTAGGTCCTACGAAAGTACAAGAATACATTGTTAACGAGGTACAAGCCGTATATCGTCTGCAAGGTGTGAAAATCAACGACAAACATTTCGAGGTTATCGTTCGTCAGATGATGAGAAAGGTTGAAATCGAAGACCAAGGCGATAGCAAGTTCCTTGAAGGCGAAATCGTTGACAAATGGGATTTCATGGACGAAAATGATAAAATCTATGACAAGAAAGTTGTTACTGATGCAGGTGATGCAGAAGACTTGTATGTGGGTTCAATGATTACAGTTCGTCAATTACGTGACATCAACTCTCAGTTGAAACGTAAAGATATGAAGACTGTGGAAGTTCGTGACGCACGTCCTGCTACTGCAAGTCAGATATTGCAAGGTATTACGAGAGCTTCATTGCAGACTCGTAGTTGGATTTCGGCTTCTTCATTCCAGGAAACAACGAAAGTTCTTAACGAAGCAGCAATCAATGCTAAGGTTGATTACCTTGAGGGGTTGAAGGAGAATGTTATCATCGGTCATAAGATTCCTGCAGGTACAGGTTTACAAGACTACGATAACTTAATCGTCGGATCAGAAGAAGAATATGCTTCAATGAAGAAAGTTGACTAACAAAATCAACTAACATAGAAAAGAAAGACAAAGGGGAAACTCTTTGTCTTTTTTATTTAAAAATATATACAAAAAGTATCTTTTTTTATAAAAAGGAAATACATTTGCATAGTA
>JAEEQV010000194.1:0-4915 GCA_016285445.1 Bacteroidales bacterium | reverse complement strand
AATCTTTTTTGTGGCTTTTCCCGTACACACAATCATCACACCCGTCGCCAACGGGTCAAGCGTACCTGCGTGACCGACCTTGATTTTTTTCACACCGAGGGAACGACGCAACATGTACCTCGTCTTGTTCACCACATCGAACGAAGTCCATTGCAACGGTTTATCGAAATATAAAACTTCTCCCTCTAAAAAATCCATACTAACAAAGTGTGTATATTAATGTTACGATTGCCACAATCGCACAATATATCGCAAAATAAATCAGTTTGCCTTTCTTAACGATGTTAATCATCCAACGGCACGCAAAACAGCCTGCAACGAACGCCGTCAAGAAACCTACTATCATTGCCGATGGAGAAATGCCTGAGGCAACGGTCTCGTAACCGTTTTTCGCAATCTTCAGTACATCGAGCAACGCCTCGCCAAGAATAGGAGGAATCACCATCAAGAATGAAAATTGAGCGAGATTCTCTTTCTTATTTCCCAACAACAAACCCGTGGCAATGGTAGAACCCGAGCGCGACAATCCAGGCATAACGGCACACGCTTGTGCCACACCAATGATAAAGGCGTCGCGTAAAGAAATAGTTTCCTTCTGACGAGGTTTCGCATAGTACGAGAATGCTAACAGCGAAGCCGTAACGAGCAACATGATGCCAACAATCAGCAATCCAGAACCAAAGATTTCCTCAACCGTATCTTTGAAAAATACGCCAACAATTCCCACAGGAATCATTGAAATAAGGATATTGAAGAAATATCTCATCTCGTCGTTCATTTCAAATTTCAGACAACCTTTGAAAATCCAGACGATTTCTTTCCAAAGAATCACAAAGGTGCTACAAACCGTTGCAACGTGCACAACCACGTTGAACAACAAATTCTCTTCGCCCGAAAGTCCGAAGAAATGAGCACCAATCGTTAAATGACCACTACTGCTGACGGGCAGATACTCCGTTAAACCTTGTATCAACCCAAGTATAAATGCTTGTAAACAATCCATTACTATTCGTTTGATTTAGATTTTGGTTTCCAAAGGATTGCAAAAATTTCAAAGAAGAATCCGAACAAAATTACTATCGGTGCCAATGTCAACCGACGGAAATTAAAAATGTCGGCTTCGCCTTCACCTGCCGTATAAAATACGTCGGGGTCGGTAGATGCGCCACCTGCCAACAATACAAAACCTATAAATAAAATAATAACACCAATTAATATCAATATATAATTGGTCGTGCTAAACGTAAAATTTTTATCCTCTTTTGTGGATTTGAGTTGTTCTAAGATATTCATTTTAAATAATATATAACTCGTCTTTATTGATTTTCAAGAACTTATTCAACGCAAAGAATGTCGCAATAAACGTCAGGAACATTCCTATCAAAATGACGGCCAAAAATACAACACCTAATAGCTCAAAGTCAAGGAATTTTATAATTTCGTACGATCCTGCCTGTAAAAAATATAAAATACCCACCGTCAATGCCACGGCTATCAAACCGCTCAAGAAGCCCTGGAATGCTCCACGCAAAAGGAATGGCGAGCGAATGTAATGATTTGTTGCACCCACCAATTGCATTGTTTTTATCAAGAATCGTTTTGAATAAATCGACAAACGTATCGTGTTATGTATCAGCACGACAGAAACGCCGAACAACAACACACTTAACGCAAACAAGAACCAACTAATTTTTTTTATATTGGAATTGAGTGTCTGTATGTGCGATCTATCATAATGAATGGAATCAACTAATTCGTTATTTTTAAACTGTTGCTCAATCAGAATGAAATTTTCAGGAGTGGCGTATTCCGCATAAAAATGCACTTCCAACGACGGTGGAATAGGATTTCCTTCTGCCAAATCAACGTAATTTTGCCCAAGAGTTGCTGCCAAACGTGCACTTGCTTCCTCGGCAGACACAAATTCCGTCTGTTTCACCATCTCCATTGCATCAACGGATTTACGCAATTCAAACATATCCGCATCCCGCACATCTGGTTTAAGAAACAATGTAAAACCGATTTTTTCCTTTACGTGATTTGACAAAGCCCTTTCGCTCGTCAGCAACAAACCTATCAAACTTAAAACAAACAAAACCAATGCAACGCTTATCAAAGTTGATGTGTATGAAGTAAACATTCTTTGACGAATCACCTTGTTTTGCTTCTTTGTATTACGTCTCATCGTTACGAATATCCTTTTATTACTACCCAACAGAACATACCAACCCCACGTTAAAAAACTTTTGGCAAATATATGATTTTTTCAGTTTGTTGAAAGAAAGATATAATATATATGTATTTTTTTCTGAAAAAAGTTTTGGTAGAATAATGATTGTTTTATATCGTTTTGATTTCTTGTCATATTTTATCAATCATAATAATGTCTGTTGTATAAACGCGATTTGTCGCGTCTCTACAATGCGAGGGACGAAATATTCGCCGTTTGTGCTCTTCTGATTTCACCCCATAATAACGAATTTAGCACCAGAATTTAGATTTTTGCGTATTGATAAGCTCGGGTACACCATTTTTTTGATTGTAAACAAAAAACGAAGGATTTTTGCACAAACAAATTTAAAGTTATGGCACATAAATTCATTTTAAGAGATTTTACAAACATCAAAACTCCGACGAGATTATTTGATATCGTTGACAATTACGAGCAAAATTATCCAAGTCAGAACATTGCATTGGCAGGAAAGCAAACTGGTCAATGGGAGTATTATTCTCCTCGTGAATATCAAGAATATATGAATAACATTAGCTATGCATTGATGGCTCTTGGTATTCAGGCAGGCGACAAGGTTGCACTTATCGCTTCAAACCGTCCAGAATGGAATATGCTTGATATGGGTATCATGCAGATTGGTGCTGTTACTGTTCCGGTGTATCCTACGGTGAGCGAAAACGATTACAAATACATTCTTGAACATTCCGAAGCAAAGGTTGTGTTTATGGAAGGAGCCGACGTGATGAAGAAAATCAACGCCGTTAAAGCTGATTTGCCAAAGGATTTGAAGCATTTCTATACGTTCATCGACAGAAAGGAATATCCATATTTCAGCCAATTTATCGATTTAGGAAAGAACAACCAAAATCCTGAGGAACTGCAAAAACGTAAAGATGCGGTGAAATCATCCGATTTGGCTTCAATCGTTTATACGTCAGGTACGACTGGCGTTCCCAAAGGTGTAATGCTTTCACATAATAACTTCATCTCACAATTAATGTCGTTGCGTACGACTCCGTCGGCGTGGTCAACTCGTTCGTTGAGCTTCTTGCCGTTGTGTCACGTGTACGAAAGAATGTTGGTATTCTTGTACCAATACCTTGGAATGTCAGTTTATTATGTACAAAATCTTGGAACAATCGCTGAAAACATCAAGGAAGTTAATCCTACAATGATGTCGGCTGTACCAAGAGTGTTGGAAAAATTCTATGACAAAATCTACGACAACGGAAAGAAATTGACAGGATTTTCTAAGAAATTGTTCTACTGGTCAATCGAAGTAGCAAAACAATATAAGATTGAGGCTTGCGACCGTACATTCTTCTACAATATTAAATGTGCGATAGCGAGAAAACTCGTTTTGAATAAGATTGTTGCCGCTATCGGTGGCGATTTTGATATCGTGGTATCTGGTTCTGCCGCAATTCCTTCTCATTTGGTTTCATTCTTCTCTGCGATAGGAATGCCAGTGTTTGAAGGATATGGATTGACAGAAACATCGCCGGTGATTGCCGTTAGTGCCCGTGAAAAATTCTCTCGTGAGGCAGGTACGGTTGGTTTCCCGCTTCCTGGCGTAGAAATCAAGATTGCTGAAAATGGCGAGGTGATGTGTAAAGGTCAGAATGTGATGATGGGTTACTACAAATCACAAGAATTGACCGATGAGGTAATTGACAAAGATGGCTGGTTCCACACGGGTGACCTTGGTAAGTTTACCGACCGTGGTCAACTTGTTTTGACAGGTCGTATCAAGGCGTTGTTTAAGACAGCATTCGGAAAATATGTAAATCCGCAAACGTTGGAAAGTGCATTTGGTGTGTCACCATTTATCGAAAATATTGTCGTATTCGGTGAAAATCAAAAATTCCCTGCTGCAATCATCAATCCAAACTTTGAGTTTTTGAAAACATGGTGCGGTACTCACGGCATTGAATACACGACACCAGCAGAAATGGTGAAAAACAAAGACATCATTGCTCGTTTCAAACGCGAAGTTGATAAATACAATCTTCAATTTGGTGATACGGAACAAATCAAGAAATTCGACTTGGTTGCCGACGAATGGTCTATTGGCAATGGCGTTCTAACTCCTACGTTGAAGGTTAAGAGAAACGTAGTAAAACAATTGTATAAAGACAACTTGGAAAAATTGTTCGCATAATAATAGGATTGGTTTATATGGGGCGGATGTAGGTAACTGCATCCGCTTTTTTTATGCAACAGTCACAATGTCGTCGAGCTCCACGTACCAGATGAATCCTTGTGCCGTGTAGCCCATTTGCGACAGAATGTTCATGTATTCTTTCACTTGTTTCTTGTAACTTTCGGGTTGTTCCTTACCAAATTTGTAGTCAATAATGGTAACGTCGTTTCCTTTGATGAGCATACGGTCAGGACGTTTTTCCGCACCATTTTGTTGTAATAAAGGTTGCTCCGTCAAAATGTGGTCCCATGAGTAGTCGAACCAGTGAGCAACACGCTTGTCAGTGATTTTTTGTCTCAGTTTTTTTGCAATTTCTTGTTTTTCTGCCATTGGAAACAATTCTGGCGGACAATACTGATTAACATAGCGTTCAATATCGGCAACGGTGTTGATGTGTTCCAAAATCTTGTGCATTAGCAGACCATGTTCTCGTTCGGTTTGTGGTTGATCAAGCATTTCAATGAAATGTTTCGAGTTCT
>JAEEQV010000193.1:0-4924 GCA_016285445.1 Bacteroidales bacterium | reverse complement strand
TGCACATATTTGTTTGGCAGAAAAAGAGAAGGATTACGAAATAGTTGTCGTAACCCAGAATGTTGACAATCTGCACGAAAGAGCGGGAAGCACGCACGTGATTCATCTGCACGGCGAACTTACCAAGGCATGTAGTTCCAGCAACGAAACCGACGAATATTGTTTTGTCGATATTGGCTACAAACCAATAAAAATGGGCGACAAGGCAAAGGACGGCTCGCAACTTCGTCCGCAAATCGTTTTTTTCGAAGAAGCTGTTCCTAACATAGAGCCAGCTGCACGACAAGTTGAAACGGCTGATATAATGATAATTATCGGCACGTCTATGCAGGTGTATCCTGCTGCCGGACTTATCCGTTATGCCAAACGCGATACGCCTATCTTTTTCGTTGATCCGAAACCGCAAGTGCAGTCACAACCGAACTTGACGATTATTGCTGAACCCGCATCAACGGGTGTTGACAAGGCTTTCGAGTTGATTGAAAAATTATAGATTACTTGCCAAGTATTGTTTCGTACACGGAATGGTACGCTTCCACTCCTTTTTCAAGAGAGTAATATTTCTCGGCAACGCTGTGTAAGGCGGCAGAATCCACGTTGGTGGTTGCAAGCATTTGCTCTGCAACTGACTCGTATTCCGCTTGCGTGTAATCCTTAATCACAAATCCCTGTGGACAATCTTTCATAATTGTGTCGACATCGCCTACGCCGGCGTTGCAAACCAACGGAATGCCAACCGACAGCAATTCGCCCATTTTTGTAGGCGACGACGCCTTTTTGGAATATACGGGTTTGATGAAAAACAGTGACCAGTCAGAAAGAGAAATATATGCCGGAACATCTTCACGATTGGCTTTCACCACACGCAAGGCATCACGAGGAATGTCCTTACGAATTGCCATAGAGTCAAGTTTGTCGGGATTGTCGGGGGTGATGCAGAGAAAAATGGCATTAGGATTTTTCTCATACACGACTTTGAAGAAATCAAACATTTCCTCGGTCATATACCATGTTCCGAACGAGCCCAAATAACTCAGTACAAAGCAATTATCGTTTATATATAAAGTTTTCCTTAAAGATGATGCCTTTTTGTCGTTTCGCGTAAACAGACGCAAATCGGCACAACAAGGAATCACCGAAATTGGGTTTTTATGAATCTGATATGCTTTCCACGAACGGATTTCATTTGCTCCGTTTTCGGTGAGACTAATGATTGCCGAAGCATTTTCAATGAACGTTTTTTCTATGTTCTTAAAATATTGATATACTTGTCGGTACACGAACTTTGATGTGTTCCAGATGCCTCCTTCCACACGTTCGTCAGCCCAAAAGCCACGCATATCGAAAATCCAAGGAATACCAAATTTTTTCTGGCAATAGCAACCCACGTGCGCACTAATGTAACTTCGGCAATGCAACAATTGGATCTTATTCTCTTGATTACGAATGAGTTTCACCGCCTCATTCTGCATTTTGTGTAAATCATATAATGTGGAAATCACTGCTGGTTTTGCCGTGTACGTAAGTGGATGCCACGTTATTCCCGATTTTTGGAGCAAACGGTAAATATGCGATTTTCGTTTTTCGTACAACTGTGGTTTCTCGCAACTGAGAATATGAATCGCATATCCGAATTTAGCCAATCCTTCCAGATACGGAATCACTTGCGACTGACCAAGATTGTCGGTCATTCCGTCATACGAGATGTAAAGAATACCACTTTGCTGTGTCATACCATTTTGCTTACACAAATGTAGTATTTTCTTGGTGTATAGAAACAAAAAAGGGAACAAATTACTGTTCCCTTCGTGGAGAGGGGCGGGATCGAACCGCCGACGCCAGGATTTTCAGTCCTGTGCTCTACCAACTGAGCTACCACTCCGATTTGGTGTGGCAAAAGTAATCATATTTTTTTATTCTCAAAATAATTCGGGGATTTTTATTCTTCCAATCCCATTATTTTCTTGAAACTCTCTTTATAAGTAAGTCCGATAGGAATCTCTTTCTCGCTTATCATCAAGGAGTTACCTTTTATAGTGTCGATTTTTTTCTTTGGTACGATAAATGATTTATGAACTCGGATAAACTCGTTTTGAGGTAGTTTCTCCATCATTCCTTTAATGTTAGTGAGTGTAATAATACGTTTTTCGTTTGTGACAATTTTTACATAATCTTTTAAACCTTCTATATAAAGTCAAGCATAATCTTTACATCTTGATAA
This sequence comes from Bacteroidales bacterium, assembly GCA_016285445.1. Lineage (GTDB taxonomy): Bacteria > Bacteroidota > Bacteroidia > Bacteroidales > UBA1715 > UBA1715. Next base: position 2,703 of record JAEEQV010000193.1, on the reverse strand, counting down.
TCAGCACGAACAAAGATGTGATTTATAGTATTAGTTGAGGTTTTCGTAAGTTTTTGTAACAATAGTTTGTCCTTGATTTTTTCCACGGCTGCATCGAATCGTTTGGGAGAGATAGGTTTCACCAGATAATCCACGGCCCCCACTTCGAAACCCTCCACGGCATATTGGTTGTAGGCGGTAGTAAACACCACCAATGGTGGATTCTCCAATGTCTTTAGCAATTGCATTCCCGACATTCCTGGCATAAGAATATCAAGAAACAACACATCGACCGTTTCCTTGTTAAGTAGCACAACTACCTCTTCGGCGCTTTTGCATACGCCCACCAGTTGAAGTTCCTCATTATGAGATACATATAACTCCAAAATCTCACGAGCCAATGGCTCATCATCTACAATCACACACCGTATCATATGTTTATTTTTAAGGTTACGCTGTACAACGAATCCGTTTCACTTATTTGAAGTGAATGCTTTGTACCATAAATTATTTGAAGTCGCGATTTCACATTCTGAATACCTATTCCGTGCACCGAATCCTTTGACGAATTAACATTCTTAAACACTTCATTCTGAATATGAAAGACTATATCATTTAAATTAACATTGATGCTGATGGATATGTTTACGTTCCCTTCTGCATTTCTTCCGTGTTTGAATGCATTTTCAACAAAGGGAATCAGCACCATCGGCGCAATTTTTATCTTCTCCTTTGTTGTCCAGTTTTCCTCGAATTTCACCACGCTCTCGGGCGACAAACGGAGTTGTTGCGTGTTCACATAATCGTGAAGATATTCTATCGCTTTCTCAATATCCACATAGTCCTCGCTACTATCGTAAGTGCTGTAACGAAGAAGGTTGGAAAACGTCAGGATGGCATTGGGCAAATCGTCGGATTTCTTCAATGCCAGCGAATAAAGACTATTCATAGCATTAAAAAGGAAATGCGGACTAAGTTGTGATTTCAGAAGTTGCAAATTGGATTCGGCATGCTGCTTCTCCAGTTCTTTTAGTAACTGTTCTCGTTTTACACCTTGTATCGAATAACTGAGTACGCCACTTGCCGCTAATGAAATGAAAAAAAGAACGAAACGGACAATTATCTTGGTCTTCCCTTGTATAAAGGTAATTGATGGATTTGTGGCATGTATAATCTCAACTAATTTTTCTTGAAGCGGAGCCAACAAGAAAAAGATGAGGAAAAACAACACACATAATGCGACCAATGCTAAAAAATAAGACCTATAGCGACGTCTAATAAACAGAAATGGAAGAACTAGTCCAAAATGAAGATAAAAAATGATTATCGGTGCCACGTAAAGTGTGGTATGAAAAACAAAAAGACTCCAACTATAGGTATTAGTGGCGAATAAATGAGGTACTACTATCAAAACACACCACGAAATGAGGTGTATTAATATATTTTTTGCTTTTTTTGCCATTTTTATAAAATACTTTTCAAAGGTAACGAATCCCATAGATTTAAGTTTTTTTCTATACCAAACGCTGTTTTCCATAGACGAAGTGTGTCGGGATAGAATATATTTGATTTTTAAACCAAGAACTTGATTTAAAATTATACTTTAGATAAATTTTGTAATTCATTTTTATTCAGTTGTTTGATATATTGTTATTGTTTTTAATATGTGCTTTCTTCATTCTTAATTTTCAATTCTTAATTTTATGTGCTACTTTTGGCACAATTTGATTGGTATGATGAAAGTACTGCTAAAATCGCTTTTACGACTGGTTTTTCCGCTATTGTTGGCGCTCCCGTTGCCATTTCTGCTTATGAACTGCGCAAGGGAATCGGCGCCTACAGGTGGCCCTATCGACAAAGATGCCCCGTATGCCGTGTTCGAAAAACCGGCAAACAACTCGCAGAATATCAATCCGCAAAAGATTGTCATCAAGTTTAATGAATTTATCGCCCTTGACAATATTGAAGACAATTGTATGATTTCTCCCATTATGGAGAAAAAACCGGAATTCTCGGTGAAAAAGAAAAAACTGACGATTTCCTTGCCAAAACAGACCTTACAGCCCAATACGACGTACAGTTTCAACTTTAACAATGCCATAAAGGATTTGACTGAGAACAATTTCACGGAACAATATCTGTACGCTTTTTCAACGGGTACGGGCATTGACACGATGAAAATTGCGGGAAAGATTTCGTGTGCGAAAGATGGCAAAGTTCCCGAACACGTCTATGCACTTTTGTACGACGATTTGAGCGACACGGCTTTTCAAACGCAGAAGCCACGATATATTACGCAAGTCTCGAAAAAAGGTGATTTCTCGTTTTCGAACATTGAGGCAAAGCCCTATAAAATCTACGCTTTGGAAGATTCCGACAAAGATTTCACCTTCAATCAGCCTAAAGAACGAATCGCATTTCTCGACACAATTTTCAACCCGACAGCAGAACGATTTATTGACAGCGTATGGTTTACGCACAACGATACCATTCGTCTCAAAGAATTTAAGGATAGCATACAAATAGTTGAAGTGAAAGACTCGTTCAACCTAGTTGAGAAAACTCGCTGGTCGGATCAAGATGTGCAGTTGTCGCTTTTTGAAAACGAGGTATGGAATCAGGAGATCTTGTCGAATATTCGCATTTCGCCGTATGCTATCGGCATTAAGATTAGTGCGAAGAACAATATGCCAACACTTAACAATCTATATCCCCAAGTTTAAT
>JAEEQV010000192.1:0-4953 GCA_016285445.1 Bacteroidales bacterium | reverse complement strand
TGATATATTTACCTTGAAATCTTCGAACACATATCCTGCTCCCACAACGTATTCAAAATTAGAAACTTCCGAAATTTCGGTGTTAGTGAATGACAATGTTACCGTGCGATTTCTTCGTATCTCAAGTTTCGCAGTCATATTGTTTTTCATTTTGGAATCAACGCCAACCAACGGATTGAAACGTTCAGAGATGCCAACGGTTGACACATCATATTCAGGTGACACGTACAACGAACCGTCAATCGGATCAATGTAAAAATCATCGGCATAAGTGTTAGCCGACGAGAACGATTCGTAAGCGCCCATATTGTATGTTGACGTGTATGCGTGATTGATGTTCACCGCCTTGAAATAGGTCTTGAAGAACGGCAATTTAGCCAAACCGTTGTACGTAAGTCTCCAGTTCAAAGAGCGCAAGAATGTAGAGAAACTTGAAAACATCGGGATAAAATAGGTGTCAATGTTTACGTCGTCAACCGACTGTCCCGTGTATGCCGAGAAGAATGCCGGAATCAGCACGTCTTGCGACATTTCATTATACAATATCGGAAAACCAGATTCTATGTCGGTTTCGTAAACCGAGCCGAAATTCTTTTGTGCCAATCTATGCGAAACGGCAAGACGATTCTGTTTGAACCGTTCGTATGCCTTGTCGGAGTTGAATGCGGAAGCAATTGAGTTACAAGAGATTGAGAAATTTCCCGTTGTCAATTTATTCTTCTCGTTTTCATCTTTGTCGCCCCACAAGTACTTTGTGTAATTATGAGAATAACTCCGTTCGCTTGAGAGTGTGATTTTCATATTTTTAACTGGCTCCAACGATGATTGAATACGCAAACGGTCTGAGTATGTGTATTTTAACTTGTCGCTGATATAATCATTATCAACCAACCAATCATCGGTAGTCAAGTGTGATTCCAAATCGCTCGGAACCAAGCCCATCACGTATGGCCAACCAGGTGTCGCACCCGAAGTAAACGGTTTATATAATCCAAATACCTGCGTATCATACTTGTAACCAGGAACAAAACTGCCTTCCGTTCTAGAATAACTGATAGTTGCCGTCTTGAACATCATCAAAGTATTGACTACTTGGTCGGTTGCGCGAGTCAACGGTGTTTGTTCCACATCTTTTTTACCCACGACGGTGATTTTTCCCTTTTCAACCTCTCGTTTGCACGTTACGCGCACTTTCTTGTCGGAAAGGATTTCCGTCTCCGACGGAACCAATTGTCCATCTTCGTCTAACACCGTGACTTTTACATCAGTCGTACCCAACTTATGATTGACGAAAATCTTGTTGTCGCCATCGGTTTTCACATTTGATTTGGTGAATTTAACCGTTTCTTTCCGTTTCTGGTTCTTGTTGCCATTGTTGGTTTGTTTCACACGTTTTTGAACGCCGGCAAGATATTTTGATTTACCATATAGTTTCGTGAAGTTAAACGTCTCGTCGAGCGTGTGCGTTCCCGTATTGGTGATATTGTTTCCATAATCAAGGTCGTCTTCATCGGTAGTTTCTGTTCCCATCTGCCAATTGTAGGTACCGGCATATTTGTAATTGGTTGTTGTCCAGTCCAATGCGTCAATCTTATTAAGAGGAACTTGCCACGTAAGATTCCATTTTTGATTAAACTCCATATTCTCGCCAAATGTCTTGGCACTCTTCCACACCTCACGTTTATATTCGCGCCAAATATCCTCGTCGGTCTTGTCAATCACACCCGACGGCTCGTCAAGACGGGAATCGTTGGTTGCGTTATACGACAATTTCAAACCTTTCGAAATTGGATAATTCACACTGTACGAACGATACCAGTAGAACCATTTGCTTGCCGTTTTAGGCAATTCAAAGTTGTATGCAGACAAATTCCTCCGTTGTTGTTCCTTGTACGTTCTGTCCCATTCACTCTTGAACGAAACGCTTGCAGGCAACAGATAGAAGTTAAATTCCTTTATCAACTTGATTTTGTTTGACTTAAACGGCTGATAATTCTTCGGACGCATATTGTATCCGTAATTGAATGCAACCTTGTATTGGTGCTTATAGTCTTCCTCGTAGTCAACATCGTGGGCACGAAAACGATTGTAGGCAAAAGTACCCGAGAAGTTTGCTATATTGAACGGATGCTGTTTTTTCGGCGTACGAGCTATCTTGACATTAGTGAAATTGTAACTGAAATTCTGCGTATATTCCTGTGTCAGATTTAACAAAGAATCTCGTTCTTGTTTTGTCGTAAAATTAGCCAACGAGCGTGACAAGGTAATATCAGGATTTGTTGGGTCGTATTGTGGCGTAATGTACGTTTCCGACAAATCGACATAAAATGGCAAGACCAACTTCCATGATTCGGGGAAGAATTTATGCAAAGCCACACTTGAAGCCACATCGTACTGATACAGATTTTCAATACTCCGTTCAAATACTTTCTGGTCAACGCTTCCGAAACCTGGCTTGCTAATTTTTCCTGCCAAGGAAACCGTGGCAAAATCAGCCAAACTTGTCCGCACGGAACCTACGGTCGCCCAACCACTTTGGTCGTTCATATCGGTAAGACGAAGTTCGTTGAACCACACAATTCCCGACTTTTTCTGTCCGTCATCCTGCGGATTCGACGCTTTTTTCTTTCTGTTTCTCACACCCAACATTACCGTACGAACATTGCCTGTATTGGGATTACCCTTTATACTCACACGATTGTTGCCGTGTGAAACGGTGTAAGTATGATACGTTTCCAACTCTGGCATTACGCCATCGTTTATCATTTTGTTTCTTTCCAGTTTCAAGTCGGTAAGCACGCTCAACGGCAAAGAAATCTTGTTGTCGTTAGGCCACACAATTTGTCGGTCATTATTGCTGTTGTTGTTATATTTCGAAGAGCCTTCGCCCAAATGAGGCGTCAACTTCAACGGAATCTCATATTCGTAATAGTTGTCAACGTAATCGGAACCAAGACGGATGAAAGCGTACAAATCATCATCGTCCAAAGAGTTTTCCTCGTCAATCAACGCTTCGGCGTGAACAAACAGTTCCAACGCACCAAATTGGCGTAAATCCTTATTCACCTGCTTGTAAATTGCCTTGGAATTTCCGTCCTCCAAGTCAATCACTTTCATTGACAAGGCCGATTCGTTCAATTCTTCCAATGTGGTACTCGTAGGATCTATAACTCGGTCAACACCCGGCGGCAAGGTATAATTGACAGGCGTTCTGGAACTATTTTCCTCTATGTTTACCGTTGAAATGTCAACTTTCGAATCGGAAAACAAGTCATATTCACCTGATTCGAACAATGGTTCCTCGTACACGCGCCAGTTGCTATACACAAGCGAAAATTCGGCAATACGGAGTATTATCGAATCTTCAAAATTGCGCAAGAACAGACGCATCGTGGTTATGTCACGGAAATCGGAAATGTTACCGATTCTCTCTTTTTCTTCACTTTTGATAGGAATCTTGAACTGATACCATTTTGCCTGACATTGATAATTGTCGTTGTTCACCACCTCAATAAGCTCATCCTCAATAAAATTCTTTCCCACGACCATATCTTCGGGACGCAAACTGATGTGATACTGATAATACGCCTCGGTTTCCTGCAAGGTGTTATCTTGGTTCAAATCCTCAATATCGGGCTTATATGACGACAAACCCTGCGACGTTCCCGAAGGCGAGTTTCCGTCGGTTCCGTTGTAGTATTTGTAACGCCATACAATATCACGTTCATCGCCTCGGTTATCCAAATACGAAGAAAAATCATCGTGCGAGGGGTCATTTTCAAATGCCGAGTACACCTCTGGCGTAACTATTTCCTTCACTTCTTTCAGATATTGGGCAAAGAAACGTCGTTCTGCCAAGTCGGTCAATCCGTCAAGACCAACGTCCTGCACGTTTCTGTCAATGTCGCTGCTAAAGCCTGTCTCCACAATGGAATAATTCGGTACCATACCCCAAACAGTCTCGTCCATGCGGGTCGGGTCGTTTACCATACCGTTCTCGGCAGATTTCCGTCCGTCACGCAACACATCTTCCGACATTCTACCAATATTCAGATACAAGTCACCACCTTTGTGCTTATTTTCCTCATCAGTGACAAACGGATCCATCATCCAAAACTCGATGTATTCCACATTCGTCGCCTCAAAATCTGTCGTGGTAAGCGACTGCATAATACCGCCCCAACGAGATTTCGGATTATTCAGATAACCATTTTCGTTCAAACCAGCCGAAATGCCCGCGCGTCCCTTGGTTTCATAGTTATTTTGCCCACGTTCGTAAGGATAGTAGGCAATATTCAGCAACGTCATCGGAACGTCTTCATAGGTTGACAAATCCCTATTAGGGAACAAATTTGACTGATAAACCGTTCGAGAGAACTGTTCTGCCTGCACCGACTTGCTCACAGGCGAACTTCGTTCGTAGAATGACGTGTTGATATTGTACCACGAAATCAACGCCTTATTGTAATTAAATGCCAAATCGTTTATGAGCGACGCTTCGGGAAACATTGACTTTTGTCCTTGTGGCGTACTTGCCAAACGCCATGAGGTAGGTTCCTTCATATAAATTCGTCCTTCGGAACTTTCAAAATCATCTATCGAAACGGCGTTGGAAATGTATTTTGACTGACCTGGCAACAATTGGGCAAATTCCGCCGATGCCTCCACATACGACATTTCCTTCGTATTTATCAAAGGAATTTTATCGACGAGTTTCGTCAAAAACATTGATTCCGTGGAATATTTTGCATCGACACCCCAAATCGTATTGCAGAGAGGATATTCCTCAAAGCCGACCTTAGCCACCGAAGGAACTTCCGACAAGTGGATCAACGTACCGCCAAAACTGATATTGTCGTTGTACCGATACTCGGCACGTGTTCCCATATACGTCTTGGTCGTCGTGCTGAACAACGGGTCGTTTTCGTACGAAATCTTGATAGTGGACCCCGA
>JAEEQV010000191.1:0-4978 GCA_016285445.1 Bacteroidales bacterium | reverse complement strand
AATATCTTGCCGAGATTGTTCCGCACATCGACCTGAACGAGACGGTTTTCATTTATTCGCAATACCAAGGGTATATTGAACCTACGCATTCGGCATTCAAGCAGTCAACGTATGATTTTGTGCATAAATACAAATGGCATTTAAAAGAGTTGCATACAACGGGACATGCTTCTTGCAAAACCCTTGCCGAAGTGTGCAATCTTGTAAATCCGTCGTTGGCAATAATTCCCATTCATAAAGAAGCAGATACCGATTTCGCCTCATTGCCAATTTCTTCCGAATTGAAGAAAAAAATCGTTACAAAAAGTATGATTTTAGAAAAAGAGAATGGGGATTTTGTTAAATTTGAGGTGAAAGAATAAGACAATTAAAAATTAAAAGTTAAGAATTAAGGTTGGCTGTGTTTTGTTGAAGTCACACATTTATAAACTAATTAAATATTTATTATGAAATTCTATTACAAAAAGACTGAAATAACCAACAAGGAAGAGTGGAAAAATGCATTTTGTAATGCATACAATAGTAAGGGTAAGGATGTACATTGGAAGGATGGACGAAGTGGAGAATGCTTAGCTGAAGATTTTATTGGGGAAAAACCTAATGGAGAAAGTTCTATGATTGAAATGGTACAACGTTTTCTGAAAATAAAAGAAAATAATATTTCACTGAACAAAGCAAAAATTGAGCATGCAAGTAAATTTGATGAACATCCAAGACCTCGTATGCAAGATCTTGCCATTTGGGGAACATCTGGTAGCAAAAACATTTTTATTGGTGTAGAAGCTAAAGTAGATGAACCCTTTGGGTCAAAAAGCATAAATCAACAAAGGAATTATGTTAAAAATCATAGAAAAACAGAAGCCGGCAATCGACTTGAAGAACTTGTAGATGATTATTTACAAGGTGATGAAAACAAATGTGGGAAACTTCGTTACCAATTATTATATTACTTAGCTGGTTCTTTTTGTGAAGATGCGGATATCATTTTTATGCCGGTCATTGTGTATGAATCAAGGGGAATTATGTTTAATCAGTATTCTCAAAAGAAAGCTGATATTAATAAGAATGCCTATAAAAATTTTATGGAAAAACTCGGATTTGTACCTAGAAAAGATGTAATTAATGGGCAAATAAAGATGGCTTATTACAAACAAGTTTCTGTCAAGCACAAAAATCACAGCAAGCAAACAGTAAAAGATGTTTATTCTTGCTATATTGTAAAATGAATGTAGTTAAATAAGTTGATTTGTAGAGAAGACACTGCGTCGGTGGCTTTTCTTTGGGTTCCGTTTCTTTTTCCACAAAAAGAAATGGAACAAAAAAAAATTACAGAAAAAATTCCCTTCGGCAAACTTTACGCATACCCCCGTCATATTTTTGTGTCTGAAAACAATTCGGATATGGAACATAATGACGAGAAACTAATCGAACAATGCTTTTTTCAGTTAGGATTTACAGAAATAACCTTGCCGTTGAGTTGGGGCGTTGTCACAAGTGTAATCGTAGAAAAGCACGATATTGAAATTCTTCGCCAATATGCCGATTACGTTGATTGGGACTATATTTCTCGGTCGGATTGGATTAGTTGGTTGCATTTCCTTGAAGAATTTGAAGAAAGACTTAACTGGCGGTTGGTCGTGAACAACGATGATATCGGGAAAGCTTGTGCCACCGTGTTTTGGAGCAAGTTCGAGGACAAAATTCCTGCGGACACGTATGATGACGTGGCGAATATGAAACTGTTTGACATATTAGTTGGTGAATAATTAAATTTTAAAGTATGGAACAAGAAGTTAAAAAAGAGGTTATCTCTGCAAATCAGACAGAGCAGAAAAATGTAATTGGTTTAGTCGGAATGATTATCGCAATTGTGGCACTGGTGTTCTCAATGGTTCCCGTTTTAGGTTGGATTCTCTGGTTCTTCGGAGAATTATTTTCGGTAATCGGATTGTTTAAGAAACCGAGAACGTGTGCCGTGATTGGCTTTATCCTTTCTCTCATGGGATTGGTTTTGACGTTGCTTTTGGGAGGCATTATCAAAAGTCTTTTGTTTTAATTCGTACTGCTATGAAGAAAGTTGCTTTTCTTTTCTTGATTTTCCTTATATCGTGCGGCGGTTCAAGTTCCTCAAGTTTCAATACCAAGAAATTTGCTGGACGGTACAAGGTTGATATAAGTCCTGTCCTTTCGCAGGAGGAAGCTAAAACCGACAAATTCAGTTATTTTATTGTGTCGATGTTGGCACTGGGGGCGGATATGGACTTGTTGTTTTACGAGAAAGGCGATGGTATGTTGAAATGCAATTTTTCTTTGATTTCGTTGTTGGCTCCAGAAGTAAACAAACCTTATCCGTTCCGGTGGTGTATAACGAAAGATTCTCTTTTCAATTTTTATAATGACAGTTTACAAAAAATGGAACCAGCATTCATTCTGCGAAAAACTAGTGGCACTTACGATTTTATAACGGCTTGCGACATAGATTCCCACGAACCGATATTTATGATGACAAGACAAAATTAATGAAAGATTTTTTCCGCTTGTGCAGGCTTTCGGCATAGGCAGTTCTTATCTTTGCAACGATTTCGGGTGAAATTTATGTCGTTCTTTTAAATAGTGTGCTTATGAAAACAGTAAAAGCTGCGATTGTAGGGAGTCGTTCGTTCAATGATTACGAAAAAATGTATTCCTTCATTCAGCAAATCCGCAAGGAGAAAGAGTTGTTTATCTACGAGGTGATTTCTGGCGGCGCGGAAGGTGCCGATAAACTTGCCGAACGGTATGCAACGGAGTGCAAAAAGTCTTTAAAAGTGTTTAAACCAAATTGGAAAAACGGGCTGGGGGCTGGAATTGCCCGTAATGTTGAGATTATCAAGGCGTGTGATGTTTGTTTTGCCTTCTGGGATGGTTCCTCGGCTGGCACAAAATCAGACATCGAATTATGTAAAAAACAGGGAAAACCGTGTTATATTTGTCGATTCTAAAATAAGATAATATAAATGAGAATCCTTCATATTTCCGATACGCACAATCTTCACAAGGATTTGCGTGATTTGCCCGAAGCGGATGTGATTGTTCATTCGGGTGATGTGAGTCTTGCCGGGTCGGAGAACGAAATTCTGGATTTTGCCAATTGGTTCTGCGACTTGCCTTACAAGCATAAGATTTTCATTGCCGGAAATCACGACAATCTGTTGTTTGACAGCAATATAGATGGTCTTGACGAAAATGTGTATTTCCTTCAAAATTCAGGTGTGACAATCGACGGCGTGAAGTTCTACGGCGTTCCTATGTTTCTGGAATACGACCTTACTGGCGAGGACAAACGGGTGATTGCCACCATTCCGTCCGACACCGACGTGCTGATTACTCATCAGCCGCCAAAAGGAATTTTGGATTTGGACGACGATATTCACTATGGCAGCGAACAACTTCTGCAAAAAGTTTTGAAAATAAAGCCCAAGTTGCATTTGTTCGGGCATATCCACTGTGCAAACGGCATAGTCCGCCTGCACGATATTGTGTTCTCAAACGGCTCTATCTCGACGCACCGTTATGGGCTGACGTTCAAACCGAGGGTGATACAGATTTGAAAAACATAAACGTATAATTTTACATGATAATACAAGAAAATACCAAAATATTACTACCTTTGAGATCTATTACAAACAATAAAAAACAATTGGTATGAAACACATTACGGCTTTATTGACAGCAGTTCTCGGAACAATGCTATTTTTTTCGTGCGGAAATTCAACAACAAAAAACGAGGATGGTGAATGCACGACATTCAAATTAGGAACGGGTGTAAACGTCAGCCACTGGCTCTCACAATCTGATCGACGAGGCGAAGAACGTGCAAAACAAATCACCAAAGCCGATTTCGACTCAATTGCCTCTATGGGTTTTGAACATGTGCGACTCCCGATAGACGAAGTTCAATTCTACGACGAAAATCTAAACCGCGACGAGGAAGCGTTCGCATTACTGAAAAATGCCATTGACTGGACGTTGGAAAACAATATGAACATCATTGTTGACCTACACATCACTCGTGCGCACTACTTCCTTACCGCCGATGCAAATACCTTATTTACAGAAACTTCGGCGCAAGACCACATGGTGGCAATTTGGAAAGATTTACAGAAATTCCTCAAATCATATCCGACCGACAGAGTTGCCTACGAACTTCTGAACGAAGCCGTTGCACCAACTCACGAGGCTCTGAACGAACTTGAAGGTCGATTGATTGCGGCTATACGTGAAGAAGAGCCTAACCGTTTCATCATAGTTGGTTCAAACTGGGCACAATCAGTCGAGACAATGGAATATCTGCAAGTACCTGAAAACGACAAACACCTCATCATCAGTTTCCATTACTATAATCCGTTGTTTATAACGCACTATGGCGCTCCATGGACAATCTACAAGGATTGTAAGGAAAACATAACCTATCCTGGTAATTTGCTTGCCGATACGTCGTTCTTCGCTGGCAAAGATGAAAAGACTGTTCAGGAATATCGTACCCAAAGCGGCGTGTGGAACAAAGAAAAAATGTTCTCGCAGATTAAGAAGGCCGTTGACAGAGGGAAAGAACTCGGTTTACAAGTTTATTGCGGCGAATTTGGTGCATACCCAAATTTTGTAAACAAGGAATCACGTTTGAACTGGTACAAGGACATGGCTGCGATTTTCAAGGAAAACAACATTGCCAACGCTCACTGGTGCTACAAAGGCGATTTTCCTATAGTTGACGAAACGGGCACACCAAACGAAATTCCAGCAATATTGTTGCACAAATAGAAACAGATTTTTATAGGTAGGGACGTGCCATGGCGCGTCTCTACAATATTTATAATGCATAAAAATCCTTGGAGTCTTACGGTTTCAGGATTTTATTGTATAATGCCTTATCTGACAGATATTTCAATCCTTCCGTAACAAATTCATCATCACGAATAAGATATTCTGTTTGTCCCGC
>JAEEQV010000190.1:0-5000 GCA_016285445.1 Bacteroidales bacterium | reverse complement strand
CTCCCTTATAGGGCGAGGCGTATTATCATTTGCCTCTTGAGGATTGTTTTCGTCCTTTCCCTTCAAGGGAAGGCTGGAATGGGCCTGCCATTTCTCAAATGCTTCAAGTTCCTCTGCCTTAAACGCGCCGGCACGGCGAAGCATCTCGTCGAAATCGACTTGATGTCCATCGAATTCAGGACCATCGACGCAGACGAATTTCGTCTTTCCGTCGATTGTGACACGACACGCACCGCACATTCCCGTACCGTCAACCATAATGGTGTTCAAGCTGGCATACGTAGGAATTTCATATTTTTTTGTCGTCAGTGCGGCAAATTTCATCATTATGGCAGGGCCAATCACCATACAGAAGTCGATTTTTTCTTTTGCTATCGCTTCTTCCATACCTACGGTGACAACACCTTGTTTTCCGTAAGAACCATCGTCGGTCATAATGATAACCTCGTCGGAACTTTTACGGATTTCGTCTTCCAATATAATCAAATCTTTGTTACGAGCTGCCAAAACAGAGATAACCTTGTTTCCAGCTGCCTTCATAGCCTGAACGATAGGCAAAAGGGGAGCAACACCAACGCCACCGCCACAACAAAGTACTGTTCCGAATTTTTCAATGTGTGTTGCCTTTCCAAGAGGACCAACAACGTCGTACAAAGAATCGCCAGCGTTCAAGGCAACGATTTTGCTTGTGGAAACACCCACTTTCTGAAGAATCAGTGTGATTGTCCCTTTTTCTACATCTGAACTGGAAATCGTAAGAGGAATACGTTCACCTTTCTCGTCTACTCTGACAATTACAAAGTGACCAGCTTTTCTTTTCTTTGCGATAAGTGGCGCATCAACTATCAATTGAGCCACATTCTCGGAAAGCATTTTTTTGTCTATAATCTTGTTCATTCTATTTATCTTTAAAGTCCGGCAAAATTACAATTATTCATTGTAAATCAAAAGAATTGAGAAATTAAAATTTTTTAAATAATTTGATATGTTTTGAAAAACGGTTAATATCTTTTTAAAAAATTGTAAAAAGAATAGACAAAATCAGTTCAATAATTAAAGATTATTTTGCACTTTTGTCGGCGAAAAAATTTAAATATCAAAATGAAGAAACATAATTTCAATGCAGGACCGTCCATTCTACCACGCGAAGTGATTGAAGACACTGCAAAAGCAGTGCTTGACTTCGAAAATGATGGACTTTCAATTTTAGAGATTAGCCATAGAGCTAAAAACTTTCAACCAGTTGTTGATGAGGCTGTCTCCTTGTTCAAAGAATTGTTAGACATTCCTGAAGGATACTCCGTTATTTTCCTTGGTGGTGGTGCAAGTTTGGAATTCTGTATGGTTCCATACAACTTCTTGGAAAAGAAAGCAGCATATTTGAACACTGGTGTTTGGGCTAAGAAAGCCATGAAGGAAGCAAAACTTTTTGGTGAAGTAGTTGAGGTTGCTTCGTCGGCTGACGCAAACTATACGTTCATTCCAAAGAATTTCACAATCCCAACTGATGCTGATTATTTCCATATCACAACAAACAATACTATATATGGTACAGAATTGTTGAAGGATTTGGATTCTCCAGTGCCAATGTTCGCCGATATGTCATCGGATATTTTCTCCCGTCCGTTGGACGTTTCAAAATATGGCGTGATTTACGGTGGTGCTCAAAAGAACTTGGCTCCTGCCGGCGTTACGTTCGTTGTGATTAAGAACGATTTGCTTGGCAAGGTTTCTCGTCAAATACCTACGATGCTTGACTATCGTACGCACATCGACGGAAATTCATTGTTCAACACACCTCCTGTATTGCCAATCTATTCGGCTTTGTTGAACTTGCGTTGGTTGAAGAAACAAGGTGGTGTTAAGGAAATGGAACGCCGCAATATTGAAAAAGCTAACTTGCTTTACGATGCAATCGACAACAGTAAGATTTTCGTCGGAACAGCCAAAGCTGAAGACCGTTCAAGAATGAACATCTGCTTCGTGATGAAGGAAGAATACAAGGAAAAAGAAGCAGATTTCTTGAAATTCGCTCAGGAAAGAGGAATGGTTGGTGTGAAAGGTCACCGTTCAGTAGGCGGATTCAGAGCATCATGCTACAATGCATTGCCAAAAGAAAGCGTGCAGGCCTTGATTGATTGCATGAAAGAATTTGAGAAAAACATTTAATTTTATCGTATAACAACGAAGGAGAAAGTTCTGCTTTCTCCTTTTTTAATTTTATAGACATGACAAAAGTACTTGTTGCTACCGAAAAACCATTTGCTAAAGCAGCAGTGGACGGTATTAAAGAAATCGTTGAGAAAGCAGGATTTACATTCGCTTTGTTGGAATCTTATACAGAAAAATCTGCCTTGTTGCAAGCTGTTGCCGATGCTGACGCTATTATCATCAGAAGTGATAAAGTTGATGCAGAAGTTTTGGACGCTGCTAAAAATCTTAAAATCGTTGTTCGTGCCGGTGCTGGTTACGATAACGTTGACTTGGCTGCCGCAACTGCTCACAATGTAGTTGTAATGAATACTCCTGGACAAAACGCTAACGCTGTTGCTGAATTGGTGTTCGGTTTGTTGGTATTCGCCGTTCGTAACTTCTTCAACGGAAAATCTGGTTCTGAATTGTTGGGCAAGAAACTTGGTATCTTGGCATTCGGTAACGTTGGCCGTAATGTTGCCCGCGTTGCGAAAGGTTTCGGAATGGAAGTGTACGCATACGACGCATATTGCCCTGCAGAAGTTATCGAAGCTGCAGGTGTTAAGGCTGTTGCAAATCAAAACGAGTTGTTCAAGACGTGTGATGTTGTTTCTTTGCACATTCCTGCAACTCCAGAAACAGTTAACAGCATCAACTACGATATGGTTAACCAAATGAAGAAAGGCGGTATTTTGGTTAACACAGCACGTAAAGAAGTTATTGACGAAGCTGGTTTGATTAAATTGATGACGGAACGTGCTGATTTGAAGTATGTTACTGACATTATGCCTGCGGCAAACGATGAATTTGCTAAATTCGAAGGCCGTTATTTCTCAACTCCTAAGAAAATGGGTGCCCAAACCTCCGAAGCAAACATCAACGCTGGTTTGGCAGCAGCTCGTCAAATCGTTTCTTTCATCACAACAGGTGACAAGAAATTTCAAGTGAATAAATAAGATGTAATCATAAATCTACATTGAAGTTAAGGGATTCTCGTGAGGGAGTCCCTTTTTTTATTCACCGACTTTTTTTATTTTGCATATGTTTTTGGTTTGTACGTTTTGAAATTTGAATTCGATATATTTTTGACTATTAGACCATTATTTATGAAAAAACTGAATCTAATATTACTATTCTTATTTGCTCTCACACTTATGTCGTTTGCACAACTGACGAAAAAAGAATTGAGATTGAAGGAGAAGAATTGGCATCGGCAATTTCCCCAAAAAATCGATAATAAAACAAATTTATCAAAGATAATGCAAAAATTATTTTTTACATTTTTTTTCTTAATACATTTATTCATAGTTTCTTTTGCTCAATGGCAACAGATCAATATTGACGATTCCGATTGTATAAATTGTAATGAACAAAATAAACAATACCTACGCTATTCTAACAAATGTGTGAAGAAAACATACAAGAAAGACCGCATTGAACAAGGAATCTTGTCATTCGATAAGGATAGCGTTTTTGTGATAAATTATGATGAATGCGATATTCAAAGCGTTGTCAAATTTCCACGAATATTAAGCTCTTGTAAATATGATTTTGATAATCGGAATTTTGAAAACACAGATAAGGCAAGTGTCACCCGAATATTGATAAATAAGCAACAAACAATATTTTCAAATAATTTTATTGAGAATTTACCTTTTCGTTCGGACGAATACCCAAATTTAAAGGAAATACAATTCTACGGGTATTTCCCGAAGCCAGATTCCTTAGTAATGTTTAAGAAACTACAAAGTATTGCGTATGTTGGTTCACAAAACACTGTAATAAATTATTTTAGAGTACCTTGTGAGTTGACTAAAATGGAAAATCTCAGAAGATTGATTCTTTGTAATGCTTATATGGATTTTCCTGATTATATAAAAGATTTTCCTAATTTAGAGATGTTGTTCCTTTGCGATAACAAAGTGTGGTATAGCGAGTTAAATGTGTTGTCAATAAAAACATTGAGGTTTTTATATTGCGAAGGACGTGATATGTTTTTTTACCAACCTCTTATTCAAAATGTTGCAAATGATGCTGGAGACGGTTTTGCTTGTTATGCAAATTTTTTCTTACAGACCGAAGTGTTACATCCAAACTATCCACATGGAATTGTAAATGAGAATAGATTTAATGCAGATACATCATATTTTTTGTACGTCACACCAATAGATGACGATGAACAAAAAATACTTGTTAAAGGAATGTCGGTAAATGGAGTTCCTACTGGAGTGTGGTATTTGGAGGGTAAAACGATGGACTTTTCTAATGGTTTTTCCGTTTCCAAATTAGATAAACACTATATTGAAACAGACGGTTTTATATTTTATATGGACAAATACTGTCGGCAGTGTTATGATTTATACGACGACAAAGGCAGATTGCTCGCCGCTTACGAAAATGGCAAGTTTTGGGGTGAAATATCGTATAAAGATACGTTGGATGAATTTATACAAAAATTTGATTTTAAAAATTAACCTATATGAAAGGGACAATATGTAGAATTTGTACGATGTTGTTTGTTGGTATTTTCATGTTGTTGTCATCCTATGGACAGAATACCAATAAAAAATATATTCGTCACGACCATTATGAAGATGGTTGGTTGGCGTCGGACAATGACAGCATATATGTAATAACTTATGAAGATATAAAAGAATATTGGCAAGATTACTTTTTCAGCATACATTACGGTACGGAGAGATTTGGTCAAGAAGAATATGATTTTAATTCAAAATCCTTTAAACGTATTAAAAATAAGGAAGTTACACGGATTTTGATTATATATCCTCCATACTCGAAAAACACAG
>JAEEQV010000189.1:0-5009 GCA_016285445.1 Bacteroidales bacterium | reverse complement strand
CATTGTCGGTATTGCGGCTATCAACGAGAAAATCAAATATTCTCACGTGCCACCAGCATTGAAGGGTGTAGGTATTACATTCATCGTAACTGGTTTGATGGGTGTGGCATTTATGAGTTTTATGGGTATTAAATTGTAATAATTAAAATTGAACATACAATGATAATTTTAGATGCATCGGCAGGTTTAATAATTGGGGCAAGTGTAATTGTCTTCCTGCTAATAATAATATTGTTAGTTGCTCTTCTATTGTTGGCAAAAGCAAAATTGTTGCCATCGGGAAAAGTTCAATTGTTTATTAACGATAAAGAACCAATGGAGGTAAATCCTGGCAGTTCTTTGTTGAGTACGTTACAAGGACAGAATATCTTGTTACCTTCTGCCTGTGGTGGTGGTGGCGCTTGTGGTATGTGCCGTTTGCGTGTAACCGAAGGTGGTGGCGACATACTTCCAACAGAAAAGGGATTCTTCTCTCGTAAGGAACAAAACGACCATTGGCGTTTGGCATGTCAGGTAAAGGTTAAGAATGACTTGCACATCAAAATTCCAGAATCAGTTCTTGGTATCAAAGAATGGGAATGTGAGGTTATTTCTAACAAGAATGTGGCTTCCTTCATCAAGGAATTTAAGGTTAAGTTACCTGCTGGCGAACACATGGATTTCTTACCTGGTTCGTATGCTCAAATTAAGATTCCAGAATATGATATCAACTATGCTGATTTCGACAGAAGTTTGATAGGCGATTTGTATGTTCCTGTTTGGGAAAAATTCGGATTGTTCGGTTTGCACCAAAAGAATACAGAACCTACTGTTCGTGCATATTCTATGGCAAACTATCCTGACGAAGGTGATATCATTACGTTGACTGTTCGTATTGCAACGCCTCCGTTTAAACCGAAAGATCAAGGCCCTGGCTTTATGGATGTACCTTGTGGTATTGCTTCTACGTACATTTTCTCTTTGAAACCAGGTGATAAGGTTATGATGAGTGGTCCTTATGGAGATTTTCATCCTGTATTCGACAGCAAACGCGAGATGATTTGGGTTGGTGGTGGTGCCGGTATGGCTCCGTTGCGTGCTCAGATTATGCACATGCTTAAAACGTTGCATACTCGTGACCGTGAAATGCATTATTTCTATGGCGCTCGTGGTATCGACGAGGTATTCTTTATGGAAGATTTCTTGGAATTGGAAAAAGAATATCCAAACTTCCACTTCCACTTGGCTCTTGACCGTCCAGATCCAAAGGCTGACGCAATGGGCGTTAAATATACTCCGGGCTTCATTGCTCCAGTTATGGGCGACACCTATCTGAAACAACACGAAGCACCTGAAGATATCGAATACTACTTGTGTGGACCTCCAATGATGGCGAAGACAGTGCTTGACTTACTTGACAGCCTCGGCGTTGAAAGCAGCATGATTCGCTTCGATAACTTCGGTGGATAGTATAAGTAAAGAGAAAATAATTTAGAATTGTTTGATATAGAGGCGTGCATAGGTGCGTCTCTATTTTTTTGAAAAAATAGATGAAGCGTTTTTGTACTATAATATTGAGTTTATGTATTGGCTTACAATGTCTTGCAGAGGTTGACACAACGGTAACGGAGAATACTTCGTTGTTTACTAAAGTGGAGAACTGGTACAGTCAAAATATGAACTACGTGACTGTTGCCACGTTGATGACCATAGAAAGTTCGTTTATACCGTTTCCGTCGGAAATTGTGATTCCACCTGCTGCATACGTTGCTTGCAACGATGACAACGATATGAATATTATTCTTATAGTGTTGTTCGGAACGCTTGGTTCGTTACTTGGTGCGTTGATTAACTATTTCCTTTCGTTGTGGCTTGGCCGACCAATTATTTACAAGTTTGCCGATAGTAAATTAGGCCATCTTCTTCTTTTGAGTGGTGAAAAAGTACAAAAAGCAGAATCGTATTTCAATGACTATGGAAAGGTTTCTACCTTCATCGGAAGATTGATTCCCGCCGTACGTCAGCTGATATCGATTCCTGCGGGATTGTCAAGGATGAAACTGCCGACATTTATTGCTTTTACTGCATTGGGAGCGGGTATATGGAATGCTGTTTTGGCTGCGTTAGGCTATTTTGCTCACGGTCAGCAAGATTTGATAAACAAATATAGCCACGAACTTGGTTATGCGATTCTCATTATTGTCTGCTTGGTATTGGCTTTTGTGGGAATACGCTATATTAAGAATAGAACGAAATAAGACAAGTTTTTTAGAACACAATCACCTCGCTTGTGTCGATATTGCTTTGGTTCAAATCCCTGTCGAACACGAAGTAGGTGAAGAATATGCTGTCGTAGGGGAATGCCGATTTGGCAAAGTTTATGTCGATAGCGACTTTTGCCTTGATAAATTTTTTGTCACCTTCGGCACGAAGGCGTGGTATGCGATAGCTTAAAATGTAGGGGAGCGAGATGCTGTCGTTGTTTTCAATGTAATACGGTTTTGCATACATATTCTGTTGAAAACTGTCTATGTAGGGAGCGGTCGTATCCTGGGCCTCCAAACCAAAATTTCCGTCTCCGTCGGTCAGTTGAAAAACGAATTGTATCTTTTTGTCGGAAGAGTCTATTGCCGTTGCCGCGTAGAGATATTCAACTTGAGGAACGCTATCGTATTCGGGATAGCTGTGGGAGCATCCGAAACAAACGAACGACAATAATATGGAACACCAGTTTTTCAAGGCAAAAAAAAAGACGGCAGAAAACTACCGTCTTTAATTATAATGTATAAATCCTATTTCTTGATAAGTGAAATAATCCACAAGAGCAGGATAGAACCTACCGTGGCACTGATAAGTTGCCAAAGGATGCTGCTGCCACCGATACCCAAAAGACCGAATACCCAGCCGCCTAAGAAACCGCCGACGATACCGATAATCAAGTTCAATAACAAACCCTTTCCAGCTCCGCTGAAAATCTTACTTCCTAAAAAACCGGCTAATGCACCGATTAAAATTGATAGAATTAAACCTAACAACATAACTTTAAATATTTATCCTAAATATGATTTTAAAATTTTGCTTCTTGCTGCTTGTTTCAATCTACGAACAGCTTTTTCCTTGATTTGACGAACACGTTCTCTTGTTAATTTTAACTCTGTTCCAATCTCTTCCAATGTTTGTGGACGTCTATATGTATATGTAAGTTTACAATAATCCAAATCAATGGGTTCTATTGAAATAGTGTCATCGTGTACATTGTCAGGTTCAATTTCATGAGGTGTGTCCCATACGATTATTGGAGGGTTCTTGGTATAATAGTCATTTATGATACCTTCCAAACCATCGTTTTTAAACTCGTTTGTAATCAGGACTGCTCTAATATTTGCCAAGCATTTATTTTTTTTCAAATCTGCTAATTGAGAACGTAATTTGCTTTTAATGTAATCACGTTTCTTACCAGTTTCAGGCTTTATTAAAATAGCAGACTCAGTTTTTGCTTTATAAATATTGTCCCACTGAGCGTCTTCATCAACCAATGAAATATATGGCAATGTCAATTTTTTTGTCAAAGAGTTTGTATTCAGACATCCACATTCTTTATGAACTAAAACCCCTAGTCCGAAATACATACGAACAATTGTCGATTCGCGTTCTTGCAATGTTTCAAGAGCTCTATTTATTTCTTTTGACATTGAACGAATAATCAATTTTTGGTCAGGCGAAGGGGTGTCCTTGTTGTCCAATACATCATATAATGTACCTTCTTCGCTTTGCGACAAAGGAGCATCCATTGAGATGTGGCGACCAGAATTCTTCATTGATTCTTTTACGTCGCGTGCACTACAATCCATTTCCGAAGCAATTTCTTCGGCTGTCGGTTCACGTTCGAATTCCTGTTCAAGGTTCGACAACGTTTTGTTAATTTTATTGATAGAACCGATTTTGTTCAATGGAAGACGAACGATACGGGCTTGTTCAGCCAATGCTTGTAGAATTGACTGACGAATCCACCACACTGCGTAAGAGATGAATTTGAAACCACGAGTTTCGTCGAATCTTTGGGCTGCCTTGATAAGTCCAAGATTACCTTCGTTGATAAGGTCAGGCAAACTCAATCCTTGATTTTGATATTGTTTTGACACGGAAACGACGAAACGCAAGTTAGCTTTGATAAGTTTATCCAAAGCTTTTTGGTCGCCTTCCTTGATTCTTTTTGCCAATTCAACTTCTTCCTCTGCGGAAATCAAATCAACTTTGCCAATTTCGTGTAAGTACTTGTCTAACGATGGGGTGTCTCGGTTTGTTACTTGTTTAGTGATTTTTAACTGTCGCATATCCTCGCTTTAAAAAACGTGCAAATATATATTGTTTTTCCAAAAAAGTCAAGGGGGGATATCAAAATTTTTATATGAATTGATGGATAATTCAATAGAAATGTTATTTTTGCACGCAATTTTTTGCGAATTAACATAATGTCTAACTATTAAAGAACCAGAAAATGGTAAAAAAAGTAAAAAACGAAAGCGAAGAATTCGAAAACGAAAACGTTTTGGAAAACGCTGAGGAAGAAACAACAACGGCAGCTCGTGAGGTCGAAGCCGAAGACGATGCAAATGAAGATGATTTGAATTTGTACGAAGGCAAAGAGCAACAAGAAGTATTCGACTGGGATAAATACGAAGCTGAAAAAGGCGGTTATTCCGAAGAAGAAAGAAATTCTTTGCAAAACAAGTATGAACAAACTCTGTCAACTATCGCTGAAAACGAGGTGACTGAAGGAACTATCGTTTCTATCTCGAAACGCGAAGTTGTCGTTAATATCGGTTACAAATCTGACGGCGTCGTTTCTGCAAACGAATTCCGTTACAATCCAGACTTGAAGGTTGGTGACAAAGTTGAAGTTTTTGTAGAAAGTCAAGAAGACAACGCTGGTCAGTTGTTGCTTTCACACAAGAAAGCTCGTGCATTGAAATCTTGGGATAGAGTTAACAAAGCTCTTGAAGATAGCGAAGTTGTTAAAGGTTTCGTTA
>JAEEQV010000188.1:0-5009 GCA_016285445.1 Bacteroidales bacterium | reverse complement strand
ATAGAGTCTATAAAAGATCAATTGCTTAAAGAACCAATTGACGAATTATTCTATTGTCTTCCGTCAATGGACACAAAATTAGTCAGCGACCTTGTGTATATGTGTTTAGAGCTTGGCGTTACGTTCCGGGTTTCATCACAGATACTCCAACTTGCAAGAAATAAGTCAACTATTTACTACTTGGGCGAAACACCTTTTTTTACTTTCCAGAATACACCAAAACAATCGCTCAATTTGTTCATCAAAACCGCGTTTGACAAAGTTTTCTCGCTGTGTGTGCTGTTTGTGCTGACTCCGCTGTTCTTGCTTCTAGCAATTCTTATAAAAATTGACTCGAAAGGTCCTGTTTTCTTCACACAAACTCGTTCGGGTTTGCGTGGTAGAGAATTTACCTTGTATAAATTCCGTTCCATGTGCGATCACGCCGAAGATATGCTTGACGAAATCAAAGCCGAAAACGAACAAGACGGACCCGTTTTCAAGATTAAAAATGACAAGCGTATCACTCGAGTTGGCCGTTTTATTAGAAAAACAAGTATCGACGAACTTCCTCAATTCATCAACGTACTAAAAGGCGATATGTCGGTTGTGGGGCCTCGACCTCCAATCCCAGCAGAAGTAAAAGAATACAAACCGTGGCAAACACGCCGTTTGTCGATGAAACCTGGTATAACTTGTATTTGGCAAGTTTCAGGACGAAATCAGATTCCTTTTGAACAATGGATGAAACTTGATTTGCAATATATTGACACGTGGTCTATAGGATTGGATTTTATGATAATCCTCAAAACGATAAAAACGATTTTCAAACATGACGGGCAATAAAATTCTGCTTTCTCTCTCGTTTTTGTTTCTTGTGATTGCAAGTTATGCACAAGATAATTCCGTGCATCAGAACGCATCGTTTCAACCCTACGACAGATTTTTGTACAACTCCGACAATCGTTTTCATACTTCGGTGAAACCTTACGATATGACCGAGGTATCAAAAATAGTGAGTATTGACACACTTTATATAATTCACACAAGAGAGTGTAAAGACAAGTACATCAGCCATTTACTCAACAACGACTGGGTTCGCTATCGTTCCGACGATTTTAATTTCAACATCAATCCTGCATTCAATTTTGAACTTTCACGACATAGCGACGACACGAGCAACCACACGGATTGGATTAATGACCGTGGCGTTTTCATAAACGGAAATATTACCGACAAGGTGTATTTCTACACGGCATTTCACGAAATCCAGTCGAACTTTACCGACTATAGACGTGATAGAATAAAGGAACTTGGTCACAACACAGTGCCCGGAATTAGTCGAGCAAAAAGATTCGGCGAAAACGGAGGTCTTGATTACGCCTATGCCGAAGGCTTTGTTTCGTACATTCCCAGCAAGTATTTCGGATTTCAACTGGGACACGGAAAAAATTTCATAGGCGACGGCTATCGTTCCCTGATTTTGTCGGACAATGCGCAGAATTATCCGTATTTTAAAGTTACCACCAACGTTTGGAATTTGAAATATGTGATGATGTGGTCGCAACAATATTATTTGGAGAATAATCATCAGGGAAACACACGTTACGAGAAAAAATGGAACGTAATGCACTATCTTGACTGGTCAGTCACCAAATGGCTAAATGTGGCGTTTTTTGAGACAATCAACTGGGGGAACGACACGCTTGGCACAAATCGTGGATTTGAATTTAATTACATCAATCCGTGCATATTCCTTCGTCCCGTGGAGTTTTCAATCGGTTCGCCCGACAACTGCCTCATGGGTTTGACGGGGAAACTCACGCTTTGGAAAAATCACGTTTTCTACGGACAAGCCATTCTTGACGAGTTCAAATTCGACGAATTCAAGAAACATAGCGGTTGGTGGGGTAGCAAATACGGACTACAAGCAGGCTACAAGACTTTCGACATAGCAAAAATCAATGGATTGGATTTCCAAACGGAAGTTAACTACGTGAGACCGTTTATCTATTCTCATTTTACCTATTCTCAAAACTATGCTCACGCTGGCCAGCCGTTGGCTCATCCTCGTGGAGCAAACTTCTACGAGTCGGTTTCGTTCCTTCGCTATAACTGGAAACGATTCTTCTTTGAGGCGAAATACGAGTATCTTGTCTATGGTAGGGATACCGCAAACTCCAACTATGGCGGCGACATCTTCAAATTGTATCAGTCAAGGACGCAGGAATACGACAACAAAATCGGCAAGGGCGGCGACCAAAACATTATTACCTACACCGATTTGACGGCTTCGTATATGATAAATCCTAAATCGAACATGAACATTTCATTGGGCGTCTCTCATAGAAAACAGCGTTCGGAACATGCCGACACACAAGACCAATGGATGTATTTCATCGGTTTTAGGACTTCTTTGAATAATTTCTATTACGATTTCTAAAAGACTGATTCCCGCTCTTTTGATGGGGATCCCCTTGTTTCGGCTTTTCCATTCCGTTCTTTTTGTACCAGAAGAAAAACGATTTTTGTTTGTCCTTTTCATCTTTCGTCTTTGCCGAAAAGACTGGTTCCAACGTGTATGGATTCACACCTGTGTAAAACATTGTGGTTGAAAGCGTCATTGGCGTCGGGGTAAAATCCTGTACCTGCTCGGGCATGACGCGGAGCGAACGAAGTCGTTGTTCCAATCTGCCCATATCCTGCGCCTTGCAACCAGGATGCGATGAAATGAAATACGGAATTATCTGCTGCCGCAAGCCATATTTTTGATTGATTTCATCAAATTGTTTTTTGAACTGCTCAAACAACGAAAACGACGGTTTCCGCATCAGCTTCAACACGGAATCCTCGGTATGTTCGGGTGCGACCTTCAATCGTCCCGAAACATGCTTTCGCACCAACTGCGACAAATATTCCCGTTCTCCCTCGGCTCCACTAAGCAAATCATAGCGGACACCGCTTCCGATGGTGATATGTTTTATGCCAGGAATCCGTTACACGCGCTCATACCAACGCGTTCGGAGGATGTGGATGTGGTTCAGGTTCTTACACTTTTGAGGACATAGACACGATGGTCGTTTACATTTCTCGCACAAGCGCTGGTCTCTACCGTGCATACCATACATATTGGCCGATGGCGCTCCCAAATCGGTTATATGTCCCTTGAAATGAGGCGATTGTGCAATTTTCTCCAATTCGGCTATAATGGATTCCTCGCTTCGGCTTGCAATAAACTTGCCCTGATGGGCCGAAATGGTACAGAAACTACATGCGCCAAAGCAACCGCGATGAATAGTCACGGAGTCCTTTATCATATCGTAGGCGGGAATCGGCGGTTTCTTCGCATAGCGGGAATGTGGCAGACGGGAATATGGCAACGCATATACTGCGTCGAGTTCCTCGGTTGACATTGTGGGATATGGTTCATTGACGATAACATATTCATTCCCAAAGCGTTGCGCTATTTTCTCTGGCTTGCACAAATTCGATTGTTCCTCAATGACACGAAAATTCTTGGCATCGAGAATCTTGTCGTGCAAACAATCTTCGTAAGAATACAATTCAACGGGCGGTTTCGCACATTGACTCAGCGACTTTGCAACGTATGCCGTTTGAGGAATTTCAGTCATTTCGGCTATCGTTTTCCCTTCGTGCAACGCTTGGGCAACGGCAACAATGGCCTTTTCGCCCATGCCATACACCAGCAAGTCGGCTTTGCTGTCAATCATAATAGATTTCTTGTACGAATCCGACCAATAGTCATAGTGCGAAAATCGACGAAGCGAAGCCTCAATGCCGCCCAGCACCACGGGAGTGTCGGGAAACAACTGTTTCAAAATGTTGGAATACACCGTAACCGCATAGTCGGGACGCTGACCGGCAAGACCGCCGGGCGTGTAGGCATCGTTGGAACGAAGACGCTTGGTGGCGGTATAGTGGTTCACCATGGAATCCATACTGCCCGAATTTACGCCAAAAAACAGACGAGGTTTGCCCAATTTCTTGAAGTCGCGCAAATCGTCACGCCAATTAGGTTGCGGAACCACAGCGACACGAAATCCCGCATGTTCCAACACACGCGAAATAATTGCCGTGCCGAACGCAGGATGGTCAATGTAGGCGTCGCCTGTAATCATAATTACATCGACGTAATCCCATCCCAAACGTTCCATTTCCTTTTTCGACGTAGGTAATTCCATTTGCAAACCGATTTGCACAAAAATAGAAAAAACGGGGTTATTTCAAGACATATTCGCTTATCCAATTAGCAAACAATCGGTCACGATGTGATTTCCACGAATATTTCACAGGTTTTGTCGCATCGTCGTCTTCAAAATAATTAAACGGAAACATAGGATTTTTCCCTGCCTGCATATCTCTAAAATATTCCGCTTTGATTCTCTCCGGTCCATATTCGGGATGACTTACGGCATAAACCTGTTTGCCTCCATAGGCAACAATCAGTCCAGGACCAGTCACTGGCGACTCGGCAATGATTTTTGCCTCCGAAACTTGTTGCATCTCGTCGTGCGACAGATACCACGGACGACTTACGGGCAACACAATCTCACTCAACGTGCCATCAACCAATGGTGAAGTTTTATCAATAATCGTATGAGGATACGCCCCACTCCACTGAAAACTGTTTCGTTTAAAGTGAATGCCCCAATTATAATAAATCCTTGCAAATGCCGACCAACAAATATGCAAGGTCGATTTCACGTGTTTGTCGGCCCAGCGAAAGAATACACACAATTGTTTCCAATACACAATTTCTTCATACTCAAAGCGTTCGAACGGTGCTCCGTTGATAATCATTGCATCGTACATCTCGCCTCGTTCCATAATTTCGGCAACATCCTCGTAAAACGTGTCCATATATTCTTGTGGTGTGGTCTTGTATCGCATATTACTCATTTTCACGAGAGTTATTTGCAATGGAACGTTTACATTAACCAAAGAACGATATATGTCGGCCTCCGAATCTTCCTTGTCGGGCATAAGATTCAGAAAAAGCATTTTGAGAG
>JAEEQV010000187.1:0-5044 GCA_016285445.1 Bacteroidales bacterium | reverse complement strand
GACGGCTCCTGAAGCACCAGAACTTGAAGGCTTTACATTCTCTGGCTGGAGCGGTTCTTACGAAAATGTGACAGCCGATGTGACAATTACCGCTCAATATACAGAACACGGCAAGGCTGACTACACGGCATTGAATGCTGCAATTGCTCAGGCAGAAGCTCTGACAGAAGATGACTACACGGCAGAATCGTGGTCGGCATTGCAAACGGCGTTGACGGCAGCAAAAGCAGTAGACAAAGATTTGTATGCTGAAAGTCAGTCTGTAGTAGATGCTGCAACCGAAGCATTGACATCGGCAATCAACGCACTTGTAGAACAAACCTATACGGTAACGTTCCTTGGTAAAGATGGCAATGAATTGAAGAAGCAAACGGTGAAGAAAGGCGAGTCAGCAACGGCACCTGAAGCACCAGAAATTGAAGGCTTTACATTCTCTGGCTGGAGCGGTTCTTACGAAAATGTGACAGCCGATGTGACTGTTACCGCTCAATACACGGAACACGGCAAGGCAGACTACACGGAATTGAATGCTGCAATTGCTCAGGCAGAAGCTCTGACAGAAGATGATTACACGGCAGAATCGTGGTCGGCATTGCAAACAGCGTTGACGGCAGCAAAAGCAGTGGATAAAGATTTGTATGCTGAAAGTCAGTCTGTAGTAGATGCTGCAACCGAAGCGTTGACGTCGGCAATGAGCGCATTGGTAGAACAAACTTATACGGTAACGTTCCTTGGTAAGGAAGGAAATGAATTAAAGAAACAGACAGTGAAGAAAGGCGAGTCAGCAACGGCTCCTGAAGCACCAGAAGTTGAAGGCTTCACATTCTCTGGCTGGAACGGTTCTTACGAAAATGTTACTGCCGATGTAACGATTCGGGCAAGTTACACCGAAAACGGCAAGGCTGTATATACGGAACTTGATAATGCGATACTTGCTGCAGAAGCATTGACGCAAACAAAATATACAGAATCTACGTGGAGTGCAGTTGCCTCTGCATTGACGGCAGCCAAGGCAGTTGACAGAAACTTGTTTGTCGCAGACCAGAATATTGTTGATGTTGCGACGTCGGCACTGACATCGGCAATGAGTGGTCTTGTTGTAAAGACATTCACGGTGACATTTACAGTTGATGGCATTGAGGTTTCTTCGCAAACGGTAGAGTATGGCAAGAATGCAACTGCTCCGGTAACACCGACGAAAGAAGGATATGATTTCGTCGCTTGGAATGGCGATTATACGAATGTGACAGCCGATGTGACGGTTGTTGCCGAATTTGCAGTCAAGACGTTTACGATTAAGTTTGTTGACTGGGATGGAACAGAATTGAACGTTCAAATAATTGAGTACGGAAATAATGCCGTTCCACCGTCAGCTCCGACACGTGAAGGATATGTATTCCAAGAATGGGTCGGAACGTATCAAAATGTGGCTGCCGATGCTATTGTGGTTGCAAATTATATCGAGTTGAGCAAGGCAAATTACACCGCTCTTGACCAAGCAATTGCAGTTGCGAAGGCAAAAATTCAGGCAGATTACACCAGCGATAGTTGGAATGTGTTACAATCTGCATTGGCTTCGGCAGAAGCAGTTGACAGAAATCTGCTCGCTGAAAATCAGTCGGAAATTGACCAGGCAACTACGGCGTTGAATGCCGCTATCGGAGCGTTGGTATTTCAAACATATACCGTAAAATTTGTGGTTGACGGTGAAGTGGTTTCAACGCAGGAAGTTACTCAAAATGCTGCTGCTGTTGCACCAAGCACTCCAGTGAAACTTGGATATAACTTCGATCACTGGGATCAGGATTTCTCTTCGGTAACGAAGGATATGACAATCACGGCTATTTTCACTGTGAAAACGTTTACCGTGAAATTTGTCGATTGGAATAATTCTATCTTGTCAGATCAGACGGTAGAATATGGTGCTTCGGCTACTGCTCCTACTAATCCTACTCGTGAGGGCTATGTTTTCGACGGATGGAACGGTTCATACGAGAATGTTGTTTCAAACGTGACGATTACGGCTATCTATACGGAAAAAGGTAAGGCATCTTACACCGAACTTGACAGAACAATTGCTTCGGTGGCTAATTTGCGTGAGGCAGATTATGCTGTGAATACGTGGATTGCTTTGCAACAAGCCTTGGCACAGGCTAATGCTGTTGATAGAAATCTGTTTGAAGAACAACAACAAATTGTAAATAATGCGAATACGACGTTGGGAAATGCCATAAATGCTCTTGAAAGACTTGACAGAACGACGTTGGCAACAACTATCGCCACCGCAAACTCATTATACTCAGGTGCGGTTGAAGGACAAAATAAAGGACAGTATCCTTTCGGTTCTAAGATAGTGTTGCAGAATGCGATAAATGAAGCAAAAGCAGTGTACGAAACTGTTTCTTTGACGCAAATCGACTTGAATATTGCCGTTGAGAATCTACAAGAAGCAATAGAATTGTTCCAGTCTTTGGTGATAACCGCGGACAAGTCAGTTTTGGTAATGACAATTGCGAAGGCAAATTCAACAATGGCACGCGCAAATGGAAATATGGGCGATGGCTCAGGTCAATATCCTATTGCTGCCGTTGCAACATTCCAATCTGCTATCAACGAAGCTCAACAAACATATGAGATGGCTACAATACAGGAGGTTGTTGATAATCAAGTTACGATTTTGACAAATGCTATTGAAGCATTCTTGGCATCGGCAAATCCAATTACGGTTGACAAATCAAAATTGGAAGAAATTATCGCTATTGCCACGAATTTGTTGAATACCACAAGTCCGGGCGACAAACCGGGACAATATCCATATTTGGAATATATGGATTTGTTCTCTGCCCGTATCTCGGCAAACGAGATTTATGCAAAGGATAACCCTCGTCAAGAAGACGTTGATATTCAGGTAGTTGTGTTGCGTAATGCGATAGATGCATATATCAATTCGAAGATTCCTGACAATGTTTCTGTTGATGATGTTGCAGAAAATCAGGTGATTATCTATACAAAATCTCACATAGTCGTAGTTGAGAATGCCGATATTCACGATGTTCAGATATTCGACATCAGTGGACGTTGCATTAGCAAAGACGGAATGAATGCCGTGTCGGAAAATGAGATTTTTGTCGAACGTACAGGACTTTATATAGTGAAAGTTGCTAATATTGCACAACGTGTAGTGATACGATAACGAAATGAATTTGACATATGCCGTTGTAGGTACGGGTGGCATAGGCGGATATTATGGAGGGTGTTTGGCAAAAGCCGGACACCCAGTCCATTTTTTACTGCATTCCGATTATGAATATGTATTACAGAATGGGTTGAAAATTGATTCCGTACGGGGTGATTTTCATTTGAAAACGGTGTCGGCATACAAGGATTCACATGATATGCCGAAGTGCGACGTTGTTCTGGTGTGTATGAAAACAACCAACAACGCTATGCTTAAAGACATTTTGCCACCCATATTGCACGAGAATTCTGTTGTCGTTCTTGTACAGAACGGGTTGAACATAGAATACGAACTTTCGCAGGCATTGCCCGACACGACAATAGCAGGTGCCACGGCATTTATCTGTACTACGAAAGTCGGACCCGGACATATTCACCATGCCGAATATGGAGCATTGACCATTGCCCCGTATTGTGGTGACAGTGGCAAGGTCTTGAAACAAGTCGCCGAGGATTTTATCTCTGCCGGGGTGTCGGTTACGTATGCAGATGATTTGAATTCGGTCCGTTGGAAAAAACTTGTGTGGAATATCCCCTACAACGGTCTGACGGTTATTTTGAACGCTGCCACAAATGAATTGACGTTTAATCCTTCGACGCGGAAACTCGTCATTGATATAATGAACGAAGTGGTTACGGCTGGAAGAGTGTGCGGAGCATCCATTTCGGACACGTTCGTGGAAAAAATGATTGCGATGACCGAGAAGATGACGCCATATTCACCAAGTATGAAACTGGACTACGATGCCCGTCGGCCTATGGAGATTCGCACCATGTATTCCAACCCGATACAAGTTGCCCGGGCAGCAGGATTTGAGATGAAAAAGACCGAAGTCATTGAGCAACAACTATTGTTTCTTGCGGAACATAAAGTCAAATAATCTTTGCATCACACGTATTTTGTAACAGAATGAAACGAATTATCCTCTCCTTCCTATCGCTACTGTTGACTGTTTCAACCGTCTGTTATGCACAAAAAAAGGTTTCATATACCTATCCCAATGGCAATAAGAAACAAGAAGGTACTCTGATTGATGGCAACAAAGACGGCACGTGGACCACATGGAACGAAAACGGCGATATTGAAGAAGAAATCGTATATGAAAATGGAGTTGTTAAGGTAGAAAAAAATTACAATGGAGGTTGCCTTTGGAAAGAAACATATTATAACCTGCATCCAAAATTTGTGTTTGAAAGAAAGTATAGTTCTTGTAATTGGTGGCTGGAACATTTTTTAACACGGGCAAAAAAAGAAATAGCATACGAAAATTCTTGTCTTTACGAACATCTTTCTAGAATTTCATATAGCTATAACGACGACAATCTATTACTGAAAAATTGGTTACCGAATATAAGTTTCTATGATGACGGAAGCATTGCTAGAGTTCGATGTGGAACAAACGTGGTGGCTTGGCATGAGAACGGCATATTACGAGAAGTTGACGGATATTTTCACGAAGGGAAGAAAAGATATTGGTACCGGTGGAACGAGGCAGGACAACGTGTTGATAACATGCTAAAGGTTATAGAAAACGATACCGTTACGTTTAACACAACCGGTGTTACAAACAAACTTCAATATTCGCTCAAAGACAATCGTCCGCAGGGCGTTTGGAAAGATTATTACACCAATAACAAACTTTGGTTCAAAATTGAATATAAAAACGGAGTTCCCGTGGGCGATTACGAATCTTACTACTTCAACGGGAATCCTCAAATACGTGCTCATTTTACCGATGGCTTTATTGACGGTAAATACACCGAATGGCACGAGAACGGGAACAAGCGCGCCGAGGGCAGGATGAAC
>JAEEQV010000186.1:0-5045 GCA_016285445.1 Bacteroidales bacterium | reverse complement strand
ACGCTTCGCAACAAGCATCCGACGGTAAGTACATTATCTTTTGTCGTGACAAACGAAAGGTTTGTTGACGTATGCAACACCTTACAATTATGATTTTCGTACTTCACAGGACCATTCGGACAATTGACGATTGCACGAATAATACCTGCCGTCTGTTCTTGAGAAATTGCCTTTGTCTCACCTATTGTTTCTGCTGTAATGCACGAAAAATGAGGGTCAGTTTGATAAAATTGTGACTGTTTTTCTTCGACAAATCGCTCAAACATTTTATGAAACACGTTCACAAACGAATGGTTTATGGCTATTACCGCCGTCGCCTCGCGAGGTATCGCATTTCGCATATTGCCACCATTGAACGAAATAAGACGCATATCGGTCTTCTCCATCACGGCGTATAAAAACTCGCTGAGAACTTTATTTGCATTCGCTCTGTGAAGAATGATTTCAAATCCAGAATGACCACCAGTTAAACCCGATAGCGAAATGGTATATATTGTGGAATGTTCGCTTATCTCGCTGTATTCCAGGTCAAACGTAAAATTTGCATCAAGACCGCCTGCACAGCCAATGGTGATTTCATTTTCGTTTTCGGTATCCAAATTTAAGAGTTTATTTCCCTTAATATCAGATGGTTGTAAACCAAATGCGCCAGTCATTCCCGTTTCTTCATCAATCGTAAACAGAGCCTGTAATGGTCCGTGAGCAATATCCACAGATTCAAGTACGGCAAGAATCATCGACAATCCTATGCCATTGTCGGCACCCAGCGTAGTACCATTGGCACGTACGAAATTTCCATCAACAAATGCTTCTATCGGGTCAGTGAGGAAATTGTGATTTTTATCGGTTCTTTTTTGAGGAACCATATCCATATGTGCTTGCAAAACCACGGGTTCCTTGTCTTCACAACCTTTTGTCGCAGGTTTTTCAATGAGAATATTTCCGATTGAATCACGTTTACATTTCAGATTTCTTTTTTCTGCAAAATCAATAAGATATTGAGAAATTTTTTCTTCATGTTTCGATGGACGGGGAATACTACAAACCTCGTCAAATATACGCCAAACGGCTTCGGGTTGAAGTTGTGCTATTTCTGACATACGTGCTATTTTACTTTATACGTTGATTAACTTGTTCCAAGACAGTTTCTATGGAAACGTTCTGTTTTGCAAGTAATGCGAGCAAATGGAACAACAAATCGGCAGATTTCTCAGTTAGTTTTTCTTGCGAACCATTGGTAACCTGAATAATCGTTTCCAACGCATTTTCGCCAACTTCCTGTGCAAGCTTGTTGACGCCACCTTTATTGAGTAATTTTGTCAAATCGGAATCTGACGGTAATTCTTGCAGTTCGCGAGCAATCTTTTCTTGCAAAACCGACAATGAAATTCCCTTATTGTCTTCGGCCCAACACGTGTCGGTCCCTTTGTGGCACGTCGGACCTATGGGGTGTGCCTTAACCAGAAGTGTGTCGTTATCGCAGTCAATCTTTATGTCAACAAGATTCAAAAAATTTCCCGACGTTTCGCCTTTTGTCCAGAGTGTTTGCCGTGAGCGACTATAAAAGGTCACTTTTTTTGTTGCCATCGTTTTGTCAAACGCTTCTTTGTTCATAAAGCCGAGCATAAGCACCACACGAGTGTCGGCATCCTGAACAATGGCTGGTATCAAGCCGTCGGCATATTTTGCGAAATTCAATTCCATTATCTCACAGGTATATTTTGTTGTCGTAAATAATTTTTTAACTCAGGAATGGCGATTTCCTTAAAATGGAATATGCTTGCAGCGAGAGCAGCATCCGCTTTTCCTTGTGTAAACACATCTTTGAAATGTTCCAGTGTTCCTGCACCGCCAGACGCAAGGACAGGAATGTCAACCATTTCGGAAACTTGACGAGTTATTTCGTTAGCAAAGCCTCCTTTGGTTCCGTCGTGATTCATCGACGTAAGCAGAATTTCACCCGCACCTCGATCATACACTTCGCGAACCCAGTCCAATGTCTTTATTTCGGTAGGTTGGTGACCTCCGTGCGTGTAAACCATCCACGTGTCACCATGCAATTTTGTGTCAATCGCAACTACAATACACTGAGAGCCAAACTCTTTGGCAAGTTCCGTTATCAAAGCAGGATTATACACGGCAGCCGAATTTATCGAAATTTTATCAGCTCCGGCAGCAAGCAACACACCCACGTCGTGCACCGATTTTATGCCACCACCCACGGTAAACGGAATATTCAAGTGCAAGGCTATTTTTTTCACCAATGCGGCAAATGTGTCTCTTCCTTCAATTGTGGCAGTAATATCAAGAAACGTCAACTCATCGGCACCTTGTTCGGCATACATCGCCCCCAATTCCACCGGGTCGCCGGCATCGCGAAGTCCCAGAAAATTGATACCTTTTACTGTTCTGCCGTCTTTTATGTCAAGACAGGGTATGATTCGTTTAGCCAACATAGTGCTTTGAATATTTTCGTTTACGTATATAGAAAAGAATTATTCCAATCAAAGAAACGATTACAATAGGACCAACCACGTTAAGCAGTTGCCACAAGAGTTTTTCTTCGACGAGTTTACTTTTATTGAGCAATCGAATTTTGATTTCGCGTGCCCGAATTGACAACAAATCAGAGTCTCCACAAAGGTAACTAACCGCATTGACAAAGAAATCAAGGTTCCCCGTGTAAATTCGTTTGTCGAACGAGAAATATTTATAGAAATACAGCGGTTTGGGAACCGTGTCACCATTTGTCACTTCTATTTCATTGCGAATAATGTCGCCATCGGAAACCACGATGATCCTGTTTTGTTCCGACTCTTCCTTTCGCACAAAAGAATCAGGTATGTTCAACGAACTACCCACCAAAGGCGATTTCCGTGACTGATACAATGATTTGCATTGTCCTTCCATAAGAACGGCGGTCGGGACAAAGTATTTATTGAAAAACTCCTTGTTTGGCGTATTTTGCAAGACATTGAAACCCACCATATTGGGTGTTGCCAACACTCGAGCGTATGCCGACGAAGTCATCAAAACAGTTTTCTGCAAATTGCAATTTCCCTCAATAGTATCGATGGAACTTGCAAATTCAGACTTTACAACGTCAATATTTTTGGTAATCAAATGCGAATCGTGCGGACGGAACAATGGGAAATAATACCACGGAACAGGCGTAAAACGTGGTTGTTCACCAAATGCAGCCGTATTCATCGGGATTTTCGCACATTGATTGTCAAGCAAAATGGTGTTGTTTATACGAACGCCCCAATTAAACAGCAAGTCGGAAACATTCAAGTCCTTGGGAAATGCGTAGGTTACAGCACTTTTTTTCAAAGAATCCATACTCACCGTAATGTTATCGGACAAGAAAAACACATTTCCGTTGAACATAAGATATTGGTCTATCACAGCCTTATCCTGTTCTGTAAACGGTTTCGTTGGTTCTGCAATAATCAATGCATCGTATTTTTGGATGGAATCAAGCAATTGTTGCGTGGAAACTCTGTCAACATTGTACAAATCAAGGAGAGCAACCGTCGCGTTGTAGGAATAAAGAAGCGGAATCTCATCTTGTCCAGTCAAAAATGCAATATTTTTCCGTTCAGTTGCCGTCAGTTGTTTAATGGCCTTTATACATTGATATTCAAAGTTTTGTAACGCTTCGTTGATTTGTTCCTCGGGAGAATTCCCCATCGTGTTGCTCAACATATTGACCGTCACAAATTTCTGCGAAGTTGAGACAATCAAGCCAGGAATGATAAATCGCTGAGTGATTTTACCATTTTCGTCTTCTTCTTGAATAGTATAGGGAGCAAGACCATAATCCTTATTCAGACGAGAAATGGTATGTTTAAAATTCTTTTTGTCACCAATTGACTGAGGGTCAATGAATTTCACCATAAAATTCGATTTTCCCGCTTTTTGCTGAAATTCTTGCAACATATCGGAAACCTCACGTTCCATTTTTACGAATGACAGTGGCAAATCGCCAGTCAGATAGCACGTTACACGAATCGTATCGGTTAAATTTTCAAGACAATCTTGTGTCGCTTCGGTCAAGGTGAAACGTTTTTCCTCGGTCACGTCGAACCGTTTGTGTACAAGGCTACTCAGGAAGAGTATCAACATAAGTACACCAACTGCAATTGCGACATTTTTTACTATGGAAAGAGATGATTTCGTCATAATTATTTTCTTTTTTTCGCAATTGAAAGTGTTGTACAATAAAGGAAAAATCCTATAAAACCGAGGTAATACACAATGTCGCGAGTGTCAATCACGCCACGGCTAATGGAATTATAATGTTCGCTAATGCCTACATCTGTCAGAAAGGCAACATCGGGAACAAGTTCGGAAACGAACTCAAATCCAATATAAAAAATGAAACAGATTGCCGCCGTCAGAATAAATGCAATTATTTGATTATCAGTAAGAGAAGATAAAAACGTACCGATTGCCAAATACATTCCACCAAGCAAAAACAAACCGATATAGGCTCCGATTACTGCACCAGTATCGACGTTTCCGACGGGACTTCCGAGAGCATATACCGTCACATAATACAAGATTGTCGGCAACAAAGAGAAAAACAACAATACGATGCCAGCCAAGAATTTACCGAACACAATGGCAAAATCCGACAAAGGCATTGTGAGCAACAATTCTATCGTTCCCGATTTACTTTCTTCGCAGAAAAAACGCATTGTGATTGCCGGAATCAAAAACAAAAAAATCCACGGAGCAATGATAAACAAGCCGTCAATGCTTGCATAGCCCGAATTAAGAATGTTGAAATTTCCGTCGAAGACAAAGAGGAACAAGCCAGTTGCCAACAAAAAGACAATCACAACCAAATATCCTATTAAAGAACTGAAAAAACTTGCTAACTCTTTTCTAAATAGCGTTATCATCTCGTAAAATTTGCTGTACAAAGATAAAAATTACTTTGTTTTATAGTTAGAATAATTGGAACATATTTTATCGTACAATCACCGCAAACGATTCGCCGTCCACTTTCACAAAATATACTCCAGCTAATCGACCAC
>JAEEQV010000185.1:0-5077 GCA_016285445.1 Bacteroidales bacterium | reverse complement strand
CAGGAAAATACAAGAGCTATCTATCTTGAAACACTTGGAAACCCCAACAGTGACATTCCCGATATCGGTGAGATTGCAAAGATTGCACGTAAGCACGGACTTCCTTTGGTAGTTGACAATACATTCGGCACCCCTTACCTCTTCAGACCTTTTGAATTTGGTGCTGATATCGTAGTTCATTCAGCTACAAAGTTCATCGGCGGACACGGAACAACGCTTGGCGGTGTTATCGTAGAATCAGGTAAGTTTGATTGGAAGGCAAGCGGTAAATATCCCAACATTGCAGCTCCCAACCCCAGCTATCACGGTGTATCATTCTATGATGCTGTAGGACCTGCTGCATTTGTAACATATATCAGAGCCATCCTTTTAAGAGATACGGGTTCAACTCTTTCACCCTTCAACGCATTCCTTTTATTACAGGGTATAGAGACACTTTCACTTCGTCTTGAGAGACATGCGGAGAATACAAAGAAGGTTGTTGAATACTTAAGCAAACATCCTTTGGTAAAGAAGGTTAATCATCCTTCCCTTCCCGATCATCCCGATCATGCACTTTATGAGAAGTACTTCCCCAACGGAGGCGGTTCAATCTTCACATTTGAGATTAAGGGCGGCCAGGACGAAGCATGGAAGTTCATCGATAACCTTAAGATTTTCTCATTGCTTGCAAATGTAGCAGATGTTAAGAGCCTTGTAATTCATCCCGCATCAACTACTCATTCGCAGTTGTCGCCTGAAGAATTGGAAGATCAGGGCATCAGACCCAACACAATCCGTCTTTCAATCGGTACGGAACATATCGATGACATTATAGCCGACTTAGATGGTGGATTCAATGCGGTAAAATAATTTAAATCAAATAAATATAAAACATTCAAAATCATATAGTTATGGCAAAGATATTTAAAACAGCAGATCAACTAATCGGACATACTCCATTGTTGGAACTTACACACATTGAAGAAGAGCATAAGACGCTCGCAAACATTTATGCGAAATTGGAATATTTCAATCCTGCGGGAAGTGTGAAAGACCGTATTGCAAAAGCAATGATTGACGATGCGGAAAAGAGTGGAAAACTTAAAAAAGATTCTGTCATCATTGAACCTACCAGTGGTAACACGGGTATTGGTTTGGCAAGCGTGGCGGCTGCCCGTGGATATAGAATTATCATAGTGATGCCAGAAACCATGAGCGTGGAACGTCGTCAGCTTATGAAGGCATACGGAGCAGAATTGGTTTTGTCTGACGGAGCAAAAGGTATGAAAGGCGCGATAGCAAAGGCACAAGAATTGGCTGATTCAATTCCTAACAGTTTCATTCCTGGACAATTCGTAAACCCTGCAAATCCACAAGCTCATTTTAATACGACTGGTCCTGAAATTTTTGAAGACACCGACGGAAAAGTAGATTTTTTCGTTGCTGGTGTGGGAACAGGTGGAACAATCACGGGCGTGGGTTCTTATCTGAAATCAAAAAATCCTAACGTGAAAGTTGTAGCCGTTGAGCCTGCTAGTTCTGCAGTGCTTTCTACAGGCGTTGCCGGTCCTCATAAAATTCAAGGTATTGGAGCTGGTTTCGTTCCCGATGTGCTTGATACCAAGGTATATGACGAAATCATTCCTGTTTCCAACGAGGACGCTTTTGCCACAGGAAAGGAAATAGGTCATAAAGAAGGTGTTCTTGTCGGAATTTCTGCAGGTGCCGCTGTTTTTGCTGCATTACAGTTGGCAAAACGTGCCGAAAACAAAGGGAAAAATATCGTCGTTCTTTTGCCAGATACAGGTGACAGATATTTGAGTACGCCGTTATTCGCTGAATAACTTCGGTTTATACTATTTTGAAAGGAAGAATCTCTATGGAAACGTGGAGATTCTTTTTTTTGACTTTTCTACATCTGTTCTATAGCCCGTTCCATCTCGAAAAACAATTCTTTCGCATAGCGAAAACCGTACAAATGCGCATCGGTAACCGACATTGGCGAATACACGTGACTCACCCACTGCAAACCCACAAACGAACTACACAACAAGACTTCGGAACTATCGTAAATGTCCTTTCCTACGAAACGCAAATGTTTCACGATTGTCCACTTCTTATTTCTACTCAGATATTCCGTAAAATAGGTGGTAAACGGCAACATATTTTCGCACACGTGAATCACCGTATCTTTTATCAGAAGCAAGTCACCCTTGTCGGTCGTGTAAGAATGTCCTAACCTATCAATACGGCACAAGGCATCAACATTCAGGGCATATTCTTCATTTGCCGAAAAAATAGAAACGGGAATATAGGGTTGTCGCTCCGAATAGATTTCCTTGAAACCCAATTTGAGTCCCACTTCATTGAATGTGAATCTTGCTCGGTCCAACGGCTCAATGAAAATGCAGAATTGTGGTTGCGTCGCTTCGGGAAATTGTTGCCAGAAAACCAACAACGTACACACTCCCCCACGAAAAACCTTGTTCACATTCAGCAAACGCGACACATATCGGTCAATACGTTCTTTGGTGAACTTTTCGGGAATGGCTACATTTTTTTGTTGCAAACGAGCAATCAGATTCTGAAAATGTAAACCCATGCAAAGCGGTTTTGTATCATACAAACGGATATCCTCCTTTTCGGCATCATTGAGCACAAAAATAGGGGCCGTTTTTAAGGTGCTAATTTTCTCAATTTCACCATTTAAGATACAAAATCCAGCCATGTTATTTGTATTTCTTCATTTCTTGCGGGAAAACCGAAGGATATTGAAATCCTCGTTTCACTTTACTCGTTTTTTGTAATTCACGCAACAATTTGAACAATACATCCTTGTCCTTGCAATAATACGAGAACTCCTCTCCTTTGCATAACACGTTGAACGACAAATCCTTATTGATTTGCACCAAAGCGTGAGCCGAAAGAATGTTGGCAACCGTAACGGTTAGCATATAATTATTTTCCACTTCGATATCTGCCGTAGAAATCGTGTCGTTTTCGTTAATCACAGGAATAATTCCCAACGAAAGCAGTTTTTTGAACGTATTTTTTGCATTGAACTGTTGTTTCGGATTATTAATGATATCGCGAGCCAACAGCACTTGGGCTATCATTTGCGTATATTCGTCGAATATATTCTGATAGCGTTTTATCAACTCCACCTGACCAATCGCCGCCAAGGCCTGTTTGTCGCTCAATGCTACGGGATATTTCTTCAATCCCGCTTGTTCTATTCCCGAAGCGATTGCGCCGGCGGTAATTAAAACCACATCGTTTTCACTATTTCGAACGTTTGAAAGCACCATTGCTATATGGTTCAACATCCCTTTTTGAATGAAAAATTTGTCATCAATCAAGGTTTCTTCTTCAACATTGAAAACTAATCGTAATTTTGTCATCACATTTATGCTTAAAAATTGCTCGTAAATCTATATTTTTACTATCGAATTTTAAAACATTTTTCAATGAAGAATTTTTTTTCAACGTTAAAGGACAAGAAAGTACTCATATTCACACTGTTACTATTCTCATTCGGCGTTGCTCTCATCATGCTGATAATGCCAAACGAGAAGAAGTTTGAATATGAATATCAGCAGAATAAAGTCTGGTTTCACGACGATTTGTATGCTCCGTTCAGTTTTTCTATCGATAAAACCGAGGAGGAAATTCAAAATCAACGCGACAGCGCGATGCAAAAGTTTTCGCCGTGTTACAAATATGACTCAACAATATATGCTCGCGTAACAGATTCCATTTTTGTACATTACACACAAGAATTACCTCATTTCGTCCCCGATTCCATCCGCGATTTTCATTCGTTGATGCAATCACAAGGTTTGCAGGAATTTGAAAAACTGCTTGCCGAAATTTATGTAAACGGCATTATTGATGTGCAAAAGCCATACAAGACGCTCATTGTGGAACGAG
The DNA here is from genome assembly GCA_016285445.1 of Bacteroidales bacterium. Taxonomy (GTDB): domain Bacteria; phylum Bacteroidota; class Bacteroidia; order Bacteroidales; family UBA1715; genus UBA1715. The sequence goes on along the minus strand of JAEEQV010000185.1, from coordinate 1,165 downwards.
CACCTCTTTCGCAAAGAATTTCGCTTAAAGCGGTACGCACGCTTCCCGAAGCACACGGCGACCTGATGATGAAAATTCCGTCGCATTTCGATTCTACACAACGAGTTAAATTCAAGGAAATCATCTATCAATCGCTTGTGCCCAACACGATTTACAACGACGAACTATCGTCACGACAAAAAGCACAAGTGCTTGCTTCCGTTTCCGAAAAATATGGTTTTGTGAGCGAAGGCACGAGAATCATCAGCCGCGGTTCTGTCGTTACCGAAAAAGACAAGAAAGTGCTTGATTCGCTCAAGAAAGAATACGAGGCGGGAAATGTTTCTTTTGACGGGAAACTCGCCATTCTCGGCGGTCAGTTTATCCTGATTTTGGTGGCTTTTCTGGTGCTTCTTCTCCTCATTCACTATTCCGACCCATACGCACTGCACAAGTTTAAATATTCTCTTTTCATTGTAACTGTCGTAGTGTTATTCATTGGCTTGGCGACGGCAACACTCAAATTCAACCACATCAGCATTTATCTTATTCCTTACGTTGCATTGCCGATATTGATAAAAAATTTCCTCAACGCAAGAGTCGCCTTGTTCGTTCATATTGTTACAATGCTGATTATCGGCTTCATAGCACCGAACCCATTTGACTTCACATTCCTACAGATTTCTGTCGGCGTGATTGCCTTGTATAGTTTGGGAAATCATTACCAACGTAGTTTCCTGTTTTGGACGGCAATTATTGCATTTGGATCATACACAATAATTTACTTTGGACTTTCATTGGTAAAACTTGGTGGCATAGCCGACATTGACTGGAAACAATTGCTTTGGTTTTTGGCAAGTTGCGTATTGTTGCTCACTACGTATCTTCTTATTTTCATCTTTGAAAAAATATTCCGATTCCCTTCGGATTTAACATTGTTTGAACTTTCCGATACGAGCCGTGGAGTTTTAAGAGAACTTTCGGAGAAAGCACCTGGTACGTTCCAACATTCATTGCAAGTTGCCAACTTTGCCGAAGTTGCTTTACGGGAAATTGGCGGTAATGAATTATTAGGACGAATAGGAGGATTGTATCACGATATAGGAAAATTTAAAAATCCTGCATTTATCGTTGAAAATCATACTTTTAAAGAGAATACTCACGATAATCAGAAGGCTGAGAAAAG
>JAEEQV010000184.1:0-5096 GCA_016285445.1 Bacteroidales bacterium | reverse complement strand
CCTCAAATATATTCTTGCCAAAAACAAATGGGTGCAAACCAGCATTTTTGATGAAATCGACGCGGGGGTGTCAGGCGAAATTGCAGACCAAATGGGAACGATGATGCTCGATATGGCAAAAGAGATGCAAATCATAACCATCACACACTTGCCACAAATTGCAGTGAAAGCCCAAAAACAATTTAAAGTGTTCAAGACGGAGACAAACGAAACAACCTCAACAAACATCGTACAACTCAGTCACGAGCAACGCATTGAAGAAATCGCGAAAATGTTGAGCGGAAAGACTATCTCGGAAGCGGCGCTGAACAATGCAAAAATGCTATTAGAGGCAGAATAAATAACATGTTGAGAAAATCCCCCGATATCTTTTGCACCCTATTGGCAAATTTACTATATTCGCCTTGTTTTTTTATCGGGTATTCATGTGGGTTAAACTAGCTCGTATCATATTAAAAAATCGGATAGTGATAATGGTCGTTTTGTCACTATTGACGCTTGGAATGGGATATGAGGCTACAAAGGTGAAACTCTCGTATGAATACATTTCGATGTTGCCACAAACCGACACATCTTTTAAACAATTTAAGCAATTTAAGAAGGATTTTGGTTCCGATGCTAACGGTTTGATAATTGGCGTAAAGTCATCAAAAATATTTGAACTTAATACGTTCAACTCGTTTCTCGACTTGTGCGATTCCATAAAGGCGCTTGACGGCGTGGATAATGTGATGTCGGTCGGACAAGCATTGCAGATTCAGGGAACTTCGGTCGTTCCGTTTTTTGCTGAAAAGCCGCAGACACAGGAAGAGTTGGACTCTATCTCGCATTTGATTTTGAATCAGCCTTTGTATCGTGGCTTGTTATTTAGCGAAGATACGTCAACCTATGTCGTGTTGCTCACGATGCGTCAGGCTATTCTCGACAGTCCCGCACGTGAAGGATTGATAGGGCATATACAAGATTTGGTGGAAGATTTTTCTGCTAAGTCGTCTATTTCGGTGTTCTTCACGGGAATGCCGTATATTCGTACGCAAACGTCGTTGAAACTTCAAGATGAACTTGTTATGTTCATCGTGTTGGCGGTGTTGGTGTGTGCCATCATTTTGCTATTCATATTTAAGTCTGTTAAGAATACCTTGTTCTCGTTGCTTGTCGTTGTTGTATCAGTGATATGGGTACTTGGCTGGATGGGCTTGTTTCACTACGAAATCTCGGCGATGAGTTCTATGTTGCCACCGCTGATTATCGTCATTAGTGTGCCGAACTGCGTGTTCTTCCTCAACAAATATCATCAGGAATTTTCTATTCACGGCAATAAAATCAAGGCATTGCAACGCACGATTTACAAGGTCGGAAATGCCGTGTTCCTTTCCAATTTGACGACGTCAATCGGATTTTTCACGTTCATTTTCACCAATAGTCCGATGTTGAAAGAATTCGGCATCATAGCATCGTTGGGACTTATGGGCGTATTCGTGTTCTCAATGTTGATATTGTCGATTGTGTTCATTTTCTTGGCACCTCCGTCGCCACAAATGTTGAAACATCTTGAAAGTAAGATGTTTTCGAGCGTGGTGAATTTCATCATAACTGCCACCGAGAAACATCGTCCGGTTGTGTATAGCGTCACCATCGGTTTGCTTTGCGTGGCATTAATCGGTGCGGCGCACATCAAGTCAACGGGTTATGTGGTTGACGATTTGCCACAGGACGATGCGATTATGCAGGACTTGAAATATGCCGAAGATAAGTTCAAAGGCGTGTTGCCACTTGAAATTCAGATAGAGGACACGGCAAAAATCAATCTGATGGGTGACCGTGCGTTTTTGCGTAAAATGCAGCAATTGACCGACAGTCTGAACACCTATCCCGAAATTGCAAAACCGCTTTCGATAATAGATTTTATAAAGTTCACGTGGCAATCGCACAATGGTGGAAATCCCGATTATTACACCTTGCCAAATTCATCGGACATTTTCTTCAAGAATAAGATGAAGAAATTGGTGAAAGGTTCAAGCCAAGGTTTGGGAACGTTGCAGTATTCGTTAGTTGACTCAACGGGGAAAAAAGTCCGTATTCGTTGTAGTGCCAAGGATATAGGCACTAACAAGATGGCGAAATTGGAGAAAGAAATGCGTCAGGATATAGACTCAATATTTACGGCTGACCGCTATAAGACGCTCATTACGGGAACGAGTTCCATCTATTTTAAAGGAACGCAATATTTGTTGAAGAATTTGTACGTGAGTTTGTTGCTCGCCATTATTATCATAGCGTTCCTTATGGCGTTGTTGTTCCGTTCAAAACGTATGGTGCTGGTGTCGTTGATACCAAACATCCTTCCGTTGTTTTTCACGGCTGCCTTGATGGGATTCATAGGAATACCGATCAAAATGACCACCATCTTCGTGTTCAGCGTTGCATTTGGTATCTCGGTTGACGACACGATTCACTTCCTTTCACGTTATCGTCAGGAATTGAAGTCGTCTGAAGGGGCAATTCACGATTCCGTATTGTCGGCAGTGCGGGAAACGTCACCAAGTATGATTTCAACATCAATAATATTGTTCTTCGGCTTTATGGTATTCTCGTTCTCCGAATTTGGCGGTACGAAAGCTATGGGAATCTTGGTATCGTTGACGTTGTTATTCGCAATGCTGTTCAACAACTTATTGTTGCCGAGCCTATTGTTGACGTTGGATAAGAACATTACGACAAAACATTTCCAAGAACCTTTGTTGGATATATATAACGAAGAAGAGGATATTGAATTGGAAGATTTACAAATAGAGGAATAGCGTATGAAGAAAACATACATATTGGTAACGGGCGGTGCAGGATTTATAGGAAGTTATTTGGTAGAACGACTTTTGCAAAACGAGAATTATTTCGTGGTCGTTGCCGACAATCTTTCCACAGGTGACAAAGGAAAACTGGCGAACTGTCGTCATTCTGACCGATTCAAATTCATAAACTGCGATGTGAACGATTATCAGAGTCTTTCGTCGGTAATGCTGGCGTTTCGCTTTGATTACGTGTTCCATTATGCCGCAATGGTCGGCGTGTTGCGTACACAACAACATCCGTTACAAGTTTTGGAAGATATTACGGGTATTTCCAATGTCTGCAAACTTTCACGTGCCACAGGCGTAAAACGCTTATTTTTCTCATCGTCGTCGGAAGTGTACGGCGAACCATTTGAAATTCCACAACGTGTAGATACTACGCCACTTAACTCACGTGTGCCGTATGCAGTTGTGAAAAACGTAGGTGAGGCATTTCTTCGTTCATACTATCAGGAATATGGCTTGGAATACTCGATATTCCGTTTCTTCAATACCTACGGACCTCGCCAAAGTCTTGACTTTGTGATAAGTAAGTTTATCATCAAGGCGATGAAGAACGAGGACATCACCATTTATGGCGACGGAACGCAAACACGTACGTTCTGTTATATTGAAGACAATATTGAAGCGTGTGTCAATGCGTTTGAAAATAATTTGCTTATTAATAATGTAGCAAACATTGGTGGCGACAATGAAATTATGATAAAAGACCTTGCGGAACTTATCGTGAATAAGACGCATTCGTCGTCGAAAATTGTGAATATGCCACCTTTGAAAGACGGCGATATGAAACGTCGTTGCCCCGATAATGAATTTATGAAAAAAACATTGTTGAATCGTCCCCTAACATCGCTTGAAGAAGGATTAGACAAGATGTTGAAGGTAGGACTATTTGACATGAATAAGTAACATTTATAAAAATACTATGCAACAGTTGAGCGAACAAGAACAAATTCGTAGAAATTGCTTACAAAAATTACGTGATATGGGCATCAACCCGTATCCCGAAGCTGAATTTAAGGTAAATGCCACTTCAAAGGAAATTTTAGACAACTTCAAACCCGAATGTGGTTTGTATCAAGACGTAACCTTGGCTGGACGATTGATGGCTCGCCGTGTTATGGGTAAGGCGTCATTTGCCGAATTACAGGACTCATTCGGTCGTATTCAGTTGTACATTAGCCGTGACGAGATTTGTCCCGACGAAAATAAAGATTTATATAACGAGGTTTTCAAGAAATTGCTTGACATAGGTGATTTTATTGGCGTTTCGGGCTATGCGTTCGTGACGCAGATGGGAGAAATCTCGGTACACGTAAAAACGTTGAAAGTGTTGAGCAAGTCATTGCGACCGCTTCCTATCGTGAAAGAGAAGGACGGCGTGGTGTACGACGCATTCAGCGACCCTGAACAACGCTATCGTCAGCGTTATGTCGATTTGGTGGTGAACCACGGGGTGAAGGATGTTTTCATTAAACGTGCGAAAATCCTTGATACGATGCGTCAATTCTTCAATTCCAAAGGATATTTGGAGGTTGAGACGCCTATTCTGCAATCAATCCCTGGTGGCGCAAGCGCTCGACCATTCATCACACACCACAATTCGTTGGATGTTGACTTGTATTGCCGTATTGCAACGGAATTGTATCTAAAACGACTGATTGTAGGTGGTTTTGAAGGCGTGTATGAAATCGGTAAGAATTTTCGTAACGAAGGAATGGACAAGTTCCATAACCCTGAATTTACGTGTATGGAAATCTATGTTTCGTACAAGGACTATAACTGGATGATGCAATTTACCGAACAATTGTTGGAAACTATCTGTCTTGCGGTAAATGGCACGACAGAGACGGTTTTTGACGGAAAGACTATTAGTTTCAAGGCACCGTTCAAACGTATCACTATGCTTGATTCCATTAAAGAAAAGACTGGCTATGACTTGGATGGTAAGTCGGAAGACGAAATCAGAACAATTTGCCATGAATTGAAGTTGGAACACGTGGATGAAACGTTTGGCAAAGGCAAAATGATTGATGAAATCTTTGGCGAATATTGCGAAGGAACCTATATCCAACCTACGTTCATTATTGATTATCCGATAGAAATGTCACCATTGTGCAAAAAACACAGAGATAATCCGAACTTGACGGAACGTTTTGAATTGATGGTGAACGGCAAGGAGTTGTGTAACGCCTACACGGAGTTGAACGACCCGATTGACCAATATGAACGTTTCAAGGAACAACT
>JAEEQV010000183.1:0-5114 GCA_016285445.1 Bacteroidales bacterium | reverse complement strand
TGCACTTTCGCAGGAGAAAAACAACTACCCGTAATGTTTCATACAGGAACAGAAACACCAGCAGACAATTTTGCAGAATATTGCAGAGATTTCCCGCAAACCACGTTCATTCTTGCTCATGGCAATCCCATAGACGAAACCATAAAAATTATGAAAGATTGTAGCAATGTGTTTGTAGATACAGCGTTTCTACCTATTCCAAACATCTCGAAACTATGCGAAAACGGGCTAAGCAACCGCATACTTTTCGGAACGGATTTCCCGATAACGAATTATTTCTACCAAGACAAACCTTCTCTGTCGTGGTATAGAGAAAACATTGCAAAGTTTGTTGAGTTTTTCGGGGAAGAACAATTTCTATTGTGGAGTAATAGAAATTATAGAAAACTGTTTGGGGAAATATTGTAAGGGCTATAAGGAGAGTAAGGTTTTTAAGGGAGGAGAATGATTTGTAAAGTCTTTAAGGAGTATAAGGACTATAATGGCTTTAGGGGGGAAGATTGGAAATAGAGGAAGAAGGTTGAGAATTCTAAAAAAGAAAGGGATAGGATAAAGTTTTTAGGGGGAATGGTGGTAAAGTTGGAAAAATGAGTAATTTCGTTGCCAAATTATACCACAATGGAAGAATTGATACCGCGACATGGCAATTACAAAAAATTGCTAAGTTACCAAAAGGCAGATGTGATATTCTGCATAACGTATTATTTTGTGGAGCATTTTCTGAAGAAAAACGACAGGACTTGCGACCAAATGATACAAGCTGCCCGTTCGGGCAAGCAAAACATAATAGAGGGTTGTGCTGCAAGCAGCACAAGTGCAAAAACAGAAATAAAACTTGTAAACGTGGCAAAAGCAAGTTTACAGGAATTGCTGGAAGATTACGAGGATTATTTGAAAACCCGCAATCATCGTTTATGGGAAGATACTTCGCTAGAACATAAGGTTGTGCGTCAACTTGGTTGCGCACACAATGACACAGGGTTCTTTATGAACATAGTACGTACCCGTCCTCCAGAAACTATTGCCAATATGTGCATAATTTTGATTAAACAAGCTGATTATTTGCTTTTCAAGCAGTTGAAACGTTTGGAGGAGGATTTTCTGAAAAATGGCGGATTTAATGAGAGAATGTATAGGTTGAGGAAGCAGAAAAAAACTTTTCTGGTTATTTGCGATTACAAAAAAATATATCTTTGTAGTTGAAAGAATGTCTATGTAAAATATGAATACTATTCAAATATCAGTTGTAATTTCTCTTTTGAACGAGCAGGATTCTTTGAAAGAACTTATGGAGTGGATTCATAAGGTGATGGATGAGAACAAATTCTCGTATGAGGTTATTTTCGTTGATGACGGCAGCACTGATAATTCATGGCAGATTATCACCGAATTGTCGCAACAATATGAACAAGTCAAGGCGATAAAGTTTCGTCGGAATTATGGGAAATCTGCAGGTTTGTACAAAGGTTTTGAAAAAGCTCAAGGCGACGTTGTTATTACGATGGATGCCGATTTGCAGGATTCTCCTGACGAGATACCAGAATTATATCGTATGATTACCAAAGAAGGTTACGACCTTGTTTCGGGCTGGAAAAAGAAACGCTACGACCCTGTGCTGACGAAGAATCTTCCGAGCAAACTCTATAATGCCACTGTCAGAATGATGACGGGCATTAAATTGCACGATTTCAACTGTGGCCTCAAAGCGTACCGCAAACAAGTGGTGAAAAGCGTTGAGGTGTACGGCGAAATGCACCGCTATATTCCTGTTTTGGCAAAATGGGCGGGATTCAAGAAAATCGGTGAAAAGGTCGTCTTGCATCAAGAACGAAAATATGGCGTTTCAAAATTCGGAATCGAACGGTTTATCAGAGGACCTCTGGACTTGCTTTCGGTCATGTTCATGTCGAGATTCAGCAAACGTCCTATGCACTTTTTCGGCTCCATGGGGACAATCTGCTTTTTGATAGGTTTCGTCATCCTTATTTACTTGTCGTATATGAAACTTGTGGAATTGCAGTATAACATGACGCAACGACCGCTGTTTTATCTTGGTATTGTCTGTCTCATTTTGGGCGTACAGTTGTTCTTGGCTGGCTTCCTTGCCGAAATGATTTCGCGCTCTTCGTCGAGCAGAAACGAATATTTAGTTGATGAGATTATAAAATAATATTGTATGGATTTCACAATCAAAACATTAGGAGCATGTAAAATCAAGTCTCCGCTGAAATTGTCTAAAGTTAAAGGCGACGGAATTTACGACTACGTTGAAGACGGTGCGCGGGTGCTGTATTCGTCATCGTTGGAGGAAGTTCAGAATGCAATAAAGAATAATTTGCCTTTGGATTCTTTTGAAAAACCAGGTCCCAAGGAATATATTTATTTCGACCCGTCGAAGACAAAAGTGGCAATAATCACCTGCGGCGGTCTTTGCCCGGGACTTAACAACGTCATCCGTGGTCTTGTGACACATTTGTGGAATCGTTACGGTGTGACGAATATTGTCGGTATTCAGTATGGTTACGCAGGTCTAAATCCCGACAACGGCCTTCCGTTTATCACGTTGACTCCCGATTTGGTTGACGACATTCATAAAGACGGTGGTTCAATGTTGGGCTCTTCTCGTGGCGACCAACCTATAGAAACGGTTGTCGATACGTTGGAACGAAACAATATCAATATCTTGTTTTGTGTCGGTGGTGACGGTACGCTTCGTGGTGCTCACGCCATTCAACAAGAAATTGAAAAACGTAATCTGAAAATTGCTGTTGCAGGCGTTCCCAAAACGATTGACAACGATATAAATTTTATTGAGAAATCGTTTGGTTTCGAGTCGGCATTTGCCGCTGCACAACCAATTATTTTGAATGCCCACTACGAGGCAAAAGGCGCGCAAAACGGTGTGGCTCTTGTGAAATTGATGGGTCGTGATTCGGGCTTCATCGCTGCAAGTACGGCTTTGGCTGTTCCCGATGTGAACTTCTGCCTGATTCCAGAAATGGACTTTGATTTGGATAATGAAAAAGGCACAGGATTCTTGAATGTTTTGGAAAAACGTCTGGAACGGAAACATCACGCTGTGGTTGTCGTTGCCGAAGGCGCTGGTCAGAAATTCTTTACTGGCGAACGTAAGAAAGACGCTTCGGGAAATGTGCTGCACGAAGACATCGGTGTCTTCTTGAAAAATCAGGTTACTGACTATTTCAAGAAAAAGAATATTCCTATTAGTGTGAAATATATCGATCCAAGTTATATTATCCGCAGTATTCCGGCAAATGCGAACGATAGTAAGTTCTGCGAACAATTGACGCATTGTGCGGTACATGCCGCTATGGCTGGCCGTACGGACTTCGTGGTGGGCAACTGGAATGGTTCGTTCACTCTGTTGCCAATAGAGATTGCTACATCGCAACGTAAAAAAGTCATTCTTGAAGGCGAATTTTGGTGGAGCGTGGTTGAAGCGACAGGACAACCGATGGAGATGAAGTAAATGTCAGATTGTCAATACAATATAGGTGTTTTTGATTCGGGATTCGGCGGCTTGTCAATCTTAAAGGAAATACGCACGCTTTTACCTCAATATTCCTATATTTATTTGGGCGACAATGCCCGTGCCCCATACGGCACACGTTCTTTTGAAACGGTGTATCGCTACACGCTCGAAGCCGTCACAAAATTGTTCGAGATGAATTGCAATCTTGTGATTATTGCTTGTAATACGGCTTCGGCAAAGGCGTTGAGAAATATTCAACAATGTGATTTGCAACAGTTTGGGGCAGACAAACGCGTCTTGGGTATTATTCGTCCTTGTACCGAAATTGCCAACACTTTCACGAAAAACAACAATCTCGGAATCGTTGCCACCAAAGGAACGGTTACGTCCCAATCGTATGAAATAGAAATCAAGAAATTTTTTCCTGAAATCACCATCACGTCGCACGCCTGTCCAATGTGGGTGCCGATTGTGGAGAACGGCGAATACGCTTCTGACGGTGCCGATTATTTTGTCAAAAAAGAAATAGATGCACTGCTACGTGAAAATCCTAATATTGACGCGTTGTTGCTCGGTTGTACGCATTATCCGTTGTTGCTCAAAAAAATCAGAAAATATCTTCCCGAGCATATAAAGATTATTCAGCAAGGCGAAATCGTTGCTCATAGTTTACAGGCGTATCTACAAAAGCATTCTGCATTGGAATCTTCATTGAAACGCACCAATGAAATTCAATTCTACACCACCGATTCTCGGGAATCTTTTAATGCCATCGGAAGTCATTTCCTCGGACAAGAAATATCTTCAAAAAAGATTACACTGTAACGTAGAGACGATGTGCACATCGTCTCTACTACAATTAAGAAAAGATACCATATTATTACAATTTTTTTCCATTTCAGGGTGTCAAAAATACACTTTTGTTGTATATTTGTATTTTAAAAAAAATATGAAGCGTTTTTTGGGGGGCATATTATTCTTTCTATTCGTTGCTGATGCTGCGTTTTCACAAGGTAGCTGGAACCTTGTTTGGCGCGAGGATTTTGGTGTCGTGGAAGATACGGTGATAAAGGATTTTCCTGATCCGACGATGAGTGTTCCAAATCATAATTTTGCTACTGACTGTGGAACGATAAATGACGGATATTACGGCATAGTAAATAGTTCATGGTGGGCATTCAACCGCCCCAAAAGTTGTCGCCAGGAAGCATGGCACCTCATGGCCGGCCGCGATCACACAGGAAATGAAAAAGGGGCCATGTTGCTTGTGAATGTCGGAAGTGCGGGTCAAGGAGAAAAAATTTACGAGCAAGAAATAAATTTTGATTTGTGTCAAAACAGATGGTATCGATTTAAAATTTTTGCCGCAAGTATTACCAACCAAAGTTATTGCGACGGGAATCCCACGAAGGCAAATCTTACCATGAATGTGATAAACATAAAAAATCCGTCTAATCCTGTTATTATCCAGACAATAGAAACTGGCGGTCTGCCATTTTGGAATTTACCTCCGGGAGCAGAGATGTGGAGTACTACCGATGGCGGATTTGGCGATGTTTTTGCAGAACGTGATTGGACGGAGTTTAGCGTGGATTTTCAAGCAGGTGACGGAGATAAATTA
>JAEEQV010000182.1:0-5124 GCA_016285445.1 Bacteroidales bacterium | reverse complement strand
CAAACGTGGAGCCCCGCTTCGTTCGTTGAAACAACTGTTGCCGAATTAAAGGCACAAATCGGTAACGACCGTGTGATTCTTGGTTTGAGCGGTGGCGTGGATTCTTCGGTTGCAGCCGTTTTATTGAATAAGGCTATCGGCAAAAACCTGACGTGTATTTTCGTTGACCACGGAATGTTGCGTAAAAATGAGTTCAAAAACGTGCTCCACGACTACGAATGTCTTGGCTTGAACGTGATTGGCGTTGATGCAAGCGATAAATTCTTCAAGGAACTTGAAGGCGTGACCGAACCAGAACGCAAACGTAAGATTATCGGTGCAGGATTCATCGACGTATTTGACGCCGAGGCACAAAAGATTACCGACGCGAAATGGTTGGCACAAGGCACGATTTATCCCGACAGAATCGAAAGTTTGAGCATTACAGGTATGGTTATCAAGAGCCACCACAACGTGGGCGGTTTGCCAGAAAAAATGCACCTAAAACTTTGTGAGCCACTGAAATGGTTGTTCAAGGACGAAGTTCGCCGTGTCGGCCGTCAGCTTGGTATGCCAGAACATTTGATTACTCGTCACCCATTCCCTGGTCCGGGTTTGGCTGTAAGAATCTTGGGCGACATCACCCCTGACAAAGTACGTATATTGCAAGATGCCGACGATATTTTCATTCAAGGCCTCCGCGACTGGAAAGTGAAACTATCGGGCGAAGAAGCCCGTAAGGTGCTTGCCGCTGGCGTTCCTGCAAATATGACGAACGGAGAAATCGAGGTTTCGCTCTACGATCAGATTTGGCAGGCAGGCGTTATCTTGTTGCCAATCAAGAGCGGGGGCGTTATGGGCGACGAACGTACCTACGAACGTGCCGTTGCACTCCGTGCCGTAACCAGCACCGATGCAATGACGGCAGACTGGGCACATCTCCCCTACGATTTTATGGCAAAAGTTTCGAACGACATCATAAATAAGGTAAAAGGTGTGAACCGCGTCTGCTACGACATTTCGTCGAAACCGCCTTCAACAATTGAATGGGAATAATCTGAAAACGAGCATTTTATGAATTTCACAGGAATCATCATCGCCATTTGCACGTTTCTCACAATCGGCATTTGGCATCCTATTGTCATCAAGGCGGAATATCGTTGGGGAACGCACTGCTGGTGGACTTTTCTCATAATAGGCATAGTATGCATAATCGGAGCTTTGTTCATTGAAAGCACAATACTTTCGGCCGTCGTCGGTGTGTTTGGTGCATCGGCACTGTGGGGAATCGGTGAATTATTTGCACAGAAAAGACGGGTGGAACGTGGCTGGTTTCCCATGAATCCCAAACGGGCGCACGAATACGAGAAAAAATAGCACAAAATGCAAGTCGAAGGTATTCTTTTAATCATATCATTATTGTTCTTCGTCAGCATTATTGCCGACAAGGCGGGATATAGATTCGGAGTGCCTTCATTGTTATTGTTTTTGGCTGTCGGTATGCTCTTTGGCTGCGACGGGCTCGGCATTCAGTTCGACAACATTGAAATTGCGCAAGCTGTCGGTACAATCGCATTGTGCGTCATCCTGTTTTCGGGCGGACTGGACACCAAAATCGATGACATAAAACCCGTACTGCAACAAGGAATTGTGCTTTCAACCGTAGGTGTGTTTTTGACGGCACTCTTTACCGGTCTGGCAATCTGGTGGATTTTAGGACTGACGCACGAAGCAATCGGATTCGGATTGGCAACCTCACTCCTCCTTGGCGCCACAATGTCATCAACCGATTCTGCATCGGTGTTCTCAATCTTACGAGCCAAAGGACTGCGATTGAAAAACAACCTGAAACCTATGCTGGAATTGGAAAGCGGTAGTAACGACCCTATGGCTTACGTGCTGACAATCACGCTGTTAAGCATAGTTCAATCCAACGAAGACCCCAATTACCTTCTTGCAATACTCAAAGTTGTCACGCAACTCATAATCGGCGGTATTATGGGATATGCCATGGGAAAACTCATCTTATTCTTAATCAATAAGTTGAACATTGAAAACGATTCGCTCTATCCTATTTTAGTCCTTTCAAGTTGCATCTTCATTTTCTCAGCGACGTATTTCCTGCACGGTAACTGCTACTTGGCGGTTTACATAGGCGGACTGATTATGGGAAACAACAAGATTGTACATAAAAAGTCCACCATCAAATTCTTTGACGGTCTCACGTGGCTGTTCCAACTGATTATGTTCTTGATTCTTGGTTTGCTTGTAAAACCGCACGAATTGATTCCCGTAATCATTCCAGGCCTGATTGTCAGTTTTCTTATGATATTTGTGACACGACCTTTGTCGGTATTTCTGTGTCTTCTCCCCTTTAAACGCATGCAAAACCGCGATAAAATGTTCGTCTCGTGGGTTGGTCTGCGTGGTGCCACACCTATTATTTTCGCCATTTTAAGTCTAAAAGCCGACATCCCAAATGCTAACGTTTTATTTAACATTGTTTTCTTCTGCACGCTTGTATCTTTAATACTTCAAGGCACATCGCTCCCTCGCGTTGCAAAATATTTGCACGTCATAGGGAATCCCAAGGGATTGAAAAAACCAGAGAATTTCGACATTGATTTACCAGACGAGATCAAGTCGGTTGCGACGGAAATTAACGTCACATCGGAAATGCTCAAAAAAGGAAATCGTCTGATGGATATTAAATTTCCTGAAAAAACATTGGCTATTATGGTTAAAAGAGAAGCCGGATTTTTCGTTCCAACTGGAAAAACGGTATTGAAAGAATCGGATAAAATCCTTGTCATAACCGACAATTCCGAACAATTGGAAAAAGCGTTGAATATAACTCCCGAGCCGATGGGCGACACCCTTTAACTTTTATTTGCGATGTTTTGCAGCCAATTGTCCACAAGCGGCGGCAATATCACGGCCTTTGGAATAACGCACGTTCACAATCAGATTCAAGCCCTTTAAGAAATTCACAAACGCGTCAAGCGTCTGTCTGTCTGACTTTTGATACGACGCAGCCTTGTGAGGATTAAACTCTATCACATTGATTTTCACAGGAAAACGTTTCGTGAATTCAGCCAAGTCACGAGCGTGTTGCAACGAATCATTCACGCCCTTCAATAGCATATATTCAATGGTAATGCGATTATTTGTCTTTTCGTGATAATAAGCCAAGGCGTCGCTTAGTTTTGCGATAGGATTCGTCTTATTTATGGGCATCAGTTGCGTACGGAGCAAATCTTTCGGTGCGTGCAAGGAAACAGCCAAATTACAGGGAAATCCGTCATCGGCAAGTTTTATAATGTTTTTAATGATACCCGATGTTGACAAAGTGATTCTTGAAGGAGCAAGACCAACCGTTTTGGGGTCAATCAGTCGTGCAACCGACTGTGTGACAGCAACATAGTTCATCAACGGCTCGCCCATTCCCATATACACGATATTGGAAATGCTATTGCCCATATTTTTTTGGGCGTATGAATCCATTACAAAATACTGGTCGGTGATTTCGCCCACAGAAAGGTTGCGAGTAAAGCCCAGCGAAGCCGTAGCGCAAAAAGAACACTGCATTCCACACCCAACTTGCGTCGATATGCACGCCGTTACCCTATCTTTTGCAGGAATGAGCACACCTTCCACAATATTGCCGTCGTTTAACGAGAAAGCGAATTTGCAAGAACCATCGGAACTTTTTTGAGGAGTGGCAATTTTTACCGTTTGGAAAAAATAGGTTTCCGCCAATCGGTCACGGAGCGTTTGCGAAAGATTCGACATTTCGTTGAAATTTCGCACACGTTTTGTCCAAATCCACTGATAAATTTGTGTGGCACGGAATTTCTTCTCACCTAATTCTTCAAGAGAACGACTCAACTCATCAAACGACAACGATAAAATATCTTGTTTCATCACTTATTTTTTCTGCAAAAGTAAAAAATCTCGTGTATAGGCAAAAAAAAAGGACTCCGAAGAGTCCTTCTTTCTTTCAGCAGAATGAATTATTTTACTAATTCAGACAAAGCTTTTCCTGCTTTAAATTTAGCAACTTTCTTAGCTGCGATTTTGATTGTTTTACCAGTTTGTGGGTTACGACCGTTTCTTGCAGCTTTCTTTTGTACTGAGAAAGTACCGAAGCCAATCAATTGAACTGCGTTACCTTTTTTCAAACTTTCAGATACTGCTGCTACGAATGCGTTAACAGCTTTTTCTGATGCAGCTTTAGTTAAAGCTGTTTTCTTTGCGATTTCTGCTACTAATTCTTGTTTATTCATAATTTAAAAATTTAAGTTAATAAAATAATTAGTTTAAAAGTTTCTTTGTTTTTCAACTTCTACAAAAGTACGTTTTTTTCAATATCTACCAAGCTTTTTGCAAGTTTTTTCACTTTTTTTTTGAAAAATTTTGCATTTCGCTCATTTTTTACAACAATTTGCTCGCCAATTCTGCCAATTCACTCCTTTCTCCCTTGACCAAATTCATGTGAGCGAACAATTTTTGTCCTTTCATTTTTGCACTCAAATGTGACAAACCATTTGAGAAAGAATCCAAATATGGAGAGTCAATTTGTTGAATATCGCCGGTAAAGATGATTTTCGTCCCTTCTCCCGCACGGGTAATAATTGTCTTCACCTCGTGTGGCGTCAGGTTTTGTGCCTCATCAATAATAAAGAACACGTGCGAAAGCGAACGACCACGAATATATGCCAATGGGGAAATTTCGAGCGAGCCATCACGCAACATGCCGTCAATCATATCGATTTTGGCTCCGTTGTTACGAAGATTTTGCTTTATGACTTGCAAGTTATCGAACAAAGGCAACATATATGGTTTGATTTTGTCCTTCTCGCCTCCCGGCAAATAGCCCAAGTCCTTGTTTCCCAAAGCAACGATAGGACGAGCAAGCAAAATCTGGTCAAAATACTCGTGTTGTTCCAAAGCGGCGGCAAGTGCCAACAGGGTTTTCCCGTACCGGCCGTTCCCGTAAGAGCCATCAACTGCACATCCTCGTTCATCAATGCGTGCATGGCAAACGCCTGCTCCGAATTTCGAGGCTCAATTCCCATCACCCTATGTTTATTCACTCGTGAAATAAGGTTGGTAACAGGATTATAGTATGCCATCACCGAATTT
>JAEEQV010000181.1:0-5133 GCA_016285445.1 Bacteroidales bacterium | reverse complement strand
ATGTGGATTACTACGTATATTTTTGTGTCGCAATTTAAAAAAGCAGATACAATGAAATGTAAAGGTAATACTGTTCTCATTACTGGCGGAGCGTCGGGTATTGGGAAAATTATGGGTAGAATGGCACTCGAAAAAGGTGCTGAACAATTGATTATTTGGGATATAAATGAAAAAAACATAGATGCCGTTGTTGCGGAACATAGCAAATTAGGCAAGGTTGCCGGTTACAAAGTCGATGTGTCGTCACACGATGCCGTAGTTGCTGCATTCGAGACGGTGACAAAGAATCACGGCAATGTGGACATGGTAATTCAATGTGCAGGTGTTGTGACAAGCAACAAGACATTTGACAAAAACACGGTTACCGACATTGATCGTACAATGACTATCAATGCGATAGCACCGATGTATGTGGCTCACGCATTTTTGCCAAGTATGCTTTCACGCGACAAAGGTCATATTTGCACCATAGCATCGGCAGCAGGAATGCTCTCGAATCCTAATATGAGCGTATATGCGGCAAGTAAATGGGCGGTTATCGGTTGGTCCGATTCGGTGAGAATTGAACTCCAGAAGATGAAATCGAACGTGCACGTAACCACGGTTGCTCCGTATTATATCAATACTGGAATGTTCGACGGCGTGTCGTCAAAGATTTTTCCTATTCTTGAACCAGAAAAAACGTCGGCAAAAATCATGAAAGCCATTGAGAAGAATGTCGATTTTAAAGGTATTCCGTGGAGTTTCCATTTCATTCGCCTTATGGAAGGCTTGCTTCCGACCAAAGTTTTTGACTGGTTCTTCGGCGAAGTGTTCGGCATTTATCATACTATGGATCATTTTACAGGAAGAAAATAATATGGAAAATACGGCAAACATTAGAATTGACGCTATCTTAGCCCAGCAGCGACAATTCTTTCACGAAGGAAAGACAAAATCTGTCGCATATAGAATTGCAAGTCTTAAAAAGCTGAAATCGGCTCTTGAAAAATGGGAAAAACCTCTTGCTGACGCACTTTGGACGGATTTGCACAAATCGTACGAAGAGGCTTATTTGACCGAAATCTCATTGGTGAAGGGGGAAATTCGCGACCATATCAAGTCGGTGAAGTCGTGGGCAAGAAAAGAACGTCGTACAACGCCATTAACAATCTTTGGCTCAAGTAGTTACATCGTTAAAGAGCCACTTGGCATGACTTTGATTGTCTCTCCATGGAATTATCCAGTTCAATTGCTGTTGAATCCGCTTGTGGGAGCCATTTCGGCTGGTTGTACCGCCGTATTGAAACCGTCGCCTTACGTGCCTCACGTTTCCGAAGTGATTGAACAAATGATACAAGACACGTTTGAAGAGAACTATGTCGCTGTCGTACAAGGAAATAGAGACGTAAACGGCTATTTGTTCAGGCAAAAATTCGATTTGATTTTCTTTACGGGTAGTCCCGCATTGGCACGTACGGTGATGAAAGCCGCAGCCGAAAACCTTACACCGCTTGTATTGGAGTTGGGAGGAAAATCGCCGTGTATTATTGATAAATCTGCCGATATTCCTGTAGCGGCAAAACGAATAGCGTGGGGTAAGGCGTTGAACTCTGGTCAAACTTGTATTGCTCCCGATTATATCTTGATTCATTCTGAGGTGAAAGATGCCTTTGTCACCGCATTTCAGAAGAGTTTGAAGGAATTGTACGGCGACACTATCGAGGAAAGCAAACATTATGTCCGTATAGTAAGCGACAAGGCGTTTGCCCGTGTTACAAGTTATCTGCAAGAAGGGAAGATTCTTTGTGGCGGCAGAACCAATGCCGAAACTCGATTTATTGAGCCCACCTTGCTAGACAATGTTTCTTTGGATTCAAAAATTATGACGGAAGAGATTTTTGGACCGCTATTTCCTGTGATAACAATAACCGAAACGAGTGAGAAATCTTTTGTGCAACAAGTTACGGAATTTGTCACTCAGCGAGAAAAACCACTTGCCTTCTATTATTTCGGAAAAGAAAAAGATGCGTGGAAGGCAATAGGAAACACTTCGTCGGGTGGCGCGTGCATAAACGATACGATTATGCACATTGTGAATCCCAACGTGCCCTTTGGCGGTGTAGGAAATTCAGGCATGGGACATTATCACGGAATGGAAAGTTTTGAGGCATTTACTCACCGACGTTCTGTCATAGTAACGCCAACGGCATTTGATTTGCCGTTCCGTTATATGCCATATAGCTTGTTCAAGTTAGTCAAGAATATAATTTAGTATTAGTGCAGTAAAGACAGTCAAACACAGTACTTATAAGCGCCAAAATTCCTATTGTCTTTATTGCATTTTTTATGTTCAAGATCCAAGGGAAAATAATTTTGCTTGTTTGTCGAACTGCATTCAGAATGGAACCTAAAGAACTTGTTACGAGATTCTTATTTCTTTGTGTTGAAGAATCTATCGTAAAAAAGTATCAGTGCCATTTCCGTTATAATAAAGAATATGGCGAGCAATAGTGCAATTCGCCATAGTGGCGTGCCTTCTTGTTGCTCTTTGACAATAGTGGTAAGATTTTCGTTGGTGTCAATGATTTTTGAATCGGTCATTTGTTGCAATTCGTCTTGCGAGAAAAATTCCAGAATAGATTCTGTTCTATCGTAATTGTATGATATTCCGAGTATTGGTTGCTGTTTTTGCGTAATAAGGTAATTCCCCGCCAATGTGAGTTGCTGCATGGGATTTATGTGTATCGTCCCTGTTTGATAGTCTTTTCTGTACTGGGGAATAATATCCACGTGCTTTTGGGTGTTTTCAATATGAATTGCCTCGTCACCGATTTCTTGCTGTAAGAATATGTCGGAACTGCTTCCCAATGTGGTTTGTAGCGGATTGTTGTACGAAACGTAACGAAGCATATTGTAAAGGCTGACGAACAATGGCGAAGTGACAAAATTGTTCACTGTTCTTTCAAACGGTGAACTGAAAAAGAAAAATTGGGTGTTCTTCTGTGTTTGTTGCAATAGGAACGGATATTTGTTTTCTAATGTTATGAGCGTATTGTTTTGTGTTGGTTGTATTTGGTAGTAGGTATTTATTGTTGGATAACTATAATTTCCTTTGTTTTTTTCTATTACGTTTTTGAATATGATATTGTTAAAGTCTATTGATTCTATTGTAGTTTGTGTGTTATCAACTGCGGTTATTTGTTGTTTCCCGTAAAATGACAATAATTTGTTATATGTGGTTATATCAATTTCTTTTGATGGAATACAAATAATGGTCGTTCCCAAATGTTTCAGTTTTTGTAATTCGTCAATCAAACCTGTTGAAATCGTGGTAAGTCCGTCAAGTATAATGACTTGATACCTATGTAGTTGTGAATAGTCTATAGTGCTAATTGGCATTGCAGTCAACGAAAATTCTTGTTTCTTTTTGCATAGTGCCGAAATGTACTGATTCGGTGTAATTTCGCATAAGTCTGCAATAAGTATTTGATTCTCTGTAAAATATGAGAAATAATAAGCGTTATCGTACAAAATCGGATAATCCTCGATTTCTATTTTTCCCGAAATAATGCCGTTTTCAGCAAGCGTATATTCTATTGGCGCTTTGACCGTTGAATGTGGTTTCAGATTCGTTGTCGTAATGGCTTTTAATGAATCATTTATGTATAGTTTGATGGGATAGTTGGCAAAGGTTTC
The DNA here is from genome assembly GCA_016285445.1 of Bacteroidales bacterium. GTDB lineage: Bacteria > Bacteroidota > Bacteroidia > Bacteroidales > UBA1715 > UBA1715. The sequence continues at coordinate 1,455 of JAEEQV010000181.1, read as the reverse complement.
GTCGCTGTTGTTTGAAACAACGCAGATCATTTTCTCCGTTTGTCCCAAACTATGTTGCTGATTTTCAAAATAACAACTGTCAATGGAAACATTGTTTATGCTTTGATTACCAACGTAATACATAAAATAATCCACGGCGTCGCTTTGTGAAATGTTGGCAATATCAAACGTATTTTTCTGATAATCGGAAAGAATGTGGCATTCTATGCTTTTTTTGTTTTGAATGGCACATGTTTGTATTTTCTTATCGATTTCCGACAGTTTTTTGCTTTGGGGATAGGTTGTTATCTGTTCTATTTCGTTTTGTATTTCTTCTTTTGTTTTTGGCAATAGTTCTGTTGAATTCAATGCGTTTGTAAATAGATAGAACTGAGTATTTGCCGGATATGCTTCAATAATTTGATTTGCTTTTATTTTCTCATATTCAAGCACTATGCCGTTAGCCGATTCAGCCTGTGTGCTGAAGGAATTGTCTATGTACAAGGCAATTGCTTTGTTAGCCGATTCCTTGTTTGCGTCTTTGTTTGGAATGTATGGCTGGGCAAATGTCAGAACAAGAAATATGATAAAACCGATACGTGACGCAAGAATCAATAGTTCTTTGAGTTTTGATTTCGTGCTATTTTGTTCTATTTGTATCGATTTAATAAGATGTATGTTGTGATAGTAGATTTTCTTGTATTTCCGAAACGAGAATAAGTGTATGATGATTGGTATGACAATCGCACAGAGGAAATAGAGGTATTCGGGATGTTTAAATGCTATTGTCATATTTTTATCGATAATTTTAGGTTCACACGTCTGGAAGTTAGGTAATTCGGCACGGCGAAATATCTGTTAGAAACGTCTTCAATCCAGAAATACGAAATCTTGTTTGCGTTGTCGAATAAATTAAATATTTCCAAGCCGAGGGATAGATTTTTTATCGTACGCTGTGAATCCTCGTCAGCATTGAGCAGAACGTACAAAAATCCTATGTCAAGACGGGTGTAAGATGAAATTTTATATTCGTCGAATTCATTGTAGGTCGCCGTGGGTTTCGCTGTTGGGATGTTGGAACCGACCATAAACGTGAGATTCATTTTCAGACGTTCGCTTCCAGGCAAATAGTCTTGGAAAAACATACTGAAATTGACTAATTGGTCGTTTGCCCTACGAATTTCTTTTGACGAATTGTCTTGTAAATGCTCGCGAGCCCTCATAAGCGAAAGGTTTATCCACGACTCAACACCAGGAACAAATTCTCCGTTGAGTTTCGTGTCAATTCCCGTGATGTAGCCGTCGGCACACAATTCGGGGTAATAAGTGATTGATACGTTGTCAATGATGTAAGGAACATTGTTCCTAAGCAATTTTGCGTACAATTCGGTATTCCAAAAGAAAGTTCTGTCCCAAATTTTGAGATTTTGCGAATATCCTAAAACAAAATGCGTTGACTTTTGAGGTTTAATGCCC
>JAEEQV010000180.1:0-5133 GCA_016285445.1 Bacteroidales bacterium | reverse complement strand
GGGAGAATGAAGACATCAACATTTTCCTTGATTGTATGACTCTCCTGCATTGCCGACATCTGCAATCCGATATAGACCAATTTATTCAATCAATCAGTGGGAAAGTGGCCGATAAAATGGTTTTACAGCAGAAAATGGTCGATAAAACCGTCTTTGGCACAGAAAATGGCCGATATTTTATTCTATGTGGCCGATAAAGAAGATTTTACAACAGAAGAAATCATATCACATTTCGGATATGCGGAAACCACGGCTAAACGCTATCTACGCCAGCTTGCCGAGTTTGGCTATCTTGAAGCACACGGAGGGAACAGGAACAGACGTTACAGCTGTTTGAAAACATCAGTTCTATCTTCTACCACGCCATAATACTTTGGCATAGCGTCAATAAAAAAACAGCCCTTTATTTCTTTGGGAACTTCAACCCGCGTATGCCCAACAATCTGACGATAGCCGCTAATCTTATCCTGCAATAAAGAAGCCGGACGAATCCAAATAGGTGATTGGGAAACGGTGTCGCCATATTCGTCGTAGCCGCAATATAGGTTGAAATCGAACGTACAAAGCGGCAGGTTGTCAAACGTAATATCATACACATCGTTCAAACAGGCAATGTCGGAAAGCCACGTTTTCGACACGCCGGCATGAGAGAAAATAATATCGTCGTGTATAAAAACAGGTTGGATCAAACGTTCGTCGTAGAGAAATTGCAGATACTCCAGACATTCGTCGTTTGTCTTCTGGTTCCATTGGCTGCTCTGCTCGTTGTTGAGATACGAAGCATCGTGGTTCCCATATAGCAGCACACAACGGTCTTGTAACTGTTGCTTAACGTCAATCAATTTACGCAACGTTGTTTTAAACACATCAGGACTAAGATTCTCATGAGAATCAACATAATCGCCTAAAAAGACAACCTTGTCGAAGGTCTCTTTTTTGAGGATTTCTTCCCAATCCATCAAACCGTGTATGTCTCCAAATACGAGTATTTTCATCTTATGTGATTTTGTTTTTTCCTATTGTTTCCCGGTTAATAGGGTATCGCTAATATAGCAATTTTTTTAAGGATGACGGTTCACCTTTTAAAAATCTTCGTTAAAAGACAGCTCTTTTTTGTAAATTATCCCTACTTTTGTGCGTTAAATATAGAGTTGTGAAGAAGATAGTAGTCTCATTTTGCTTTTTGTTTTTGTCGGCGATGGGGTTCGCTGCCGAAGGTCTTTGGATTCCAATGCTGGTTGAACAACAAATTCTGCCTGATATGCAGGCGCAGGGTTGCAAACTTACCGCCGAACAAATTTATAGTGCCGAAAAGGCGTGTTTGACCAATGCCGTGGTACAAATTGGCAATGGTTGTACGGGTAGTTTTGTGTCGGGCGAGGGATTGGTGCTTACAAATTACCATTGCGTTGAGTATCATATATCTAAAGCGTGCGAAGGAGGAAAAGAATATCTAAGAGATGGCTTCTTCGCAAAGACAAAGGACGAGGAAATCCCGACAACTCGTCTGTCGGCAACAATGATGCTCGCAATGTTCGACGTGACCGACCGTGTGCTCGATTTGAAGAAGGGCGGACTGAATATGAAGCAAATCACCGATTCCATTACCAAGGATTCAACCAAGAAATATCATTTTTCTATAGAGGAGTTTTTTGTTGGGAACCAGTATTTTATGTTTAAGACCAAAACCTACACCGACGTTCGTCTTGTTGCGTTTATGCCTGCCGACATCGCTCAGTTTGGCGGCAACGCCGACAATTGGAGTTGGCCTCGCAGCAGTGCCGATTTCGCCTTGCTTCGCGTGTATGAAAACAACGCACCTGTTCATCCTCGAAAATCGTTGGAAATCAATACAAAAGGTGTGAAAGAAGACGATTTTACAATGGTTATCGGGTATCCTGCCGAAACAAAAATGTACGGCTCGGAAGGGGAGTTGTCAATGATAATCAATGAATTGAATCCTGCACAAATTGCGATGCGCGACATTCGTTTGCGACCAATTTGTCTGTATATGGATAAGGGCGAAAAAGAATATCAGGAAGTGTATGCTCAATATTCCTCGTTGTCGAACTATTATGTGAAATGGATTTCGGAAGGGGAGGCGTACAAAAATTCTTTAGCTGATATTGCCCGCCGCGAAAGGGACGCAAACCTTGATTATTGGTTGGAAAAAAACGATTCGTTAAAGGAACAATATAAAGATGCCGTATTCTTATACGACCACTATGCTTCCCAATACTATGCCGCATACCGAAAATTGGTTGTTTGTATGGAAGGGTTGTGGCGAATGAAGACGTTATTGCCGTCGAGCATAGTCCTTTCGACGGATGGTCCAGGTATGGGTACGAGTTTCCTACGGGGGGAAAAGTTCCTTGACATTGTGAAAAAATACAATCCCGAATTGGAACGTTCGGCTTTCATGTCGATGGGGGTATTGTTGATTATGCAGGACAAGGAACATATCTCGCTGCCGTCACTACAGAATTTAAAAACTTTAGAAGATTTTGCAAAATTTGAAGACAGTGTGTTCAACAAAAGCGTGTTTACCAACTACGACCGCGCCAAGAAGTTCCAGAAAAAGATAAACAAGAAATGGAAATACACTGAAAAAGATACTACTGGTGTTATGGAAGGTATATGGGACCTCGATGTGAGGCAATATCTCAAAATTAACGATGCCTTATTTAGATTTACGCAAGATGTGTGGATTGAGTTACAAACCCTTTATACTGAATACGAAATGGCGAAACAAACGTTCGACAGCGTGAGCTATTTACGTCAGAAGGCGCTTCTTGAATACAACCACGGTGCTATGTTTCCCGATGCAAATAACACAATGCGAATAAGTTACGGCACAGTTAAATCCTATACGAAGAAAAAAGGTGGTGCAGTATATGTTCCCGATAATCCATATTTAAGACGTGGGATACCGAGAGATACGAAAGTAGAACCTGCTGACTCTGTTGTTCACTATCCGTATTATACCACGCCTGAGAGACTGGTAAAAATGACAAAGGATAAACCTCGTGAGTACAAGGCGAACGAAGATTTTCAAGTTATGCTGATGATAGAGGATGCAGAGTATGTTGTGAAAAATATTAATAAACTGTTACATGGTGATTCGGTTGTTGTGTCACAAGATGCAAAAATAGATAATTATGAATCATTTGTGCTGAATTTCATTACAACGTGTCAGACTTCGGGCGGAAATTCGGGCAGTCCTGTGCTCGACGCCAACGGCTACTTGGTCGGTCTGAACTTCGACCGAAACAAGGAAGGCACATTGAGCGACTATTATTATGATGAATCCGTTTGCAGAAACATCTGCGTTGATATCCGATACATTTTATTCTGCTTGGAACAATATGGCAAGGCAGACAATATAGTGAAGGAATTATCGTTAGTGGAATAAATTGATTGTTATGAGAAAATTTGCGTCGCTTGATACAACGAATAAATTATTGATGTTGTTGGTGTTACCAATGATGTTCTTGATATTGAAGGAACTTTCCAACATATTTGTTCCTTTGATTGTGGCGTGTTTTTTCGCCTTGTTGTTTATGCCATTTCTCCGTTGGACAACTCGCAAGAATATCCCTCGGTTTGTTGCAATTATTGTGATTTTTGTGATTTTCATAGTCGTCGTCCGTTGCTGTATTTGGATTTTGCAGCTCACGAGCCAAGAAATCCGTAACACCGACGTACAGACGTGGCAGGCGATTTATGCCAATTTCAAGGATTTCATCATTCGCCTTGCCGTAATAGCAGGACTGAGCGAGGAATCTATCAGGGAACATCTTCAGGAAACCGACTTGATATCGACGTTATACGAGAATGCAGGTAACGTCTTCAATGCAGTTCGCAAGACGTTCTCGATTGTGTTTATGTCGATTTTCTTTATGATTTTGTTGTTGGCAAGTTCGTTCAACGGGCAACGATTTTTGGAAGTATTGTTGCTCAAGGACAAAACCTCGTCAATGCGTACATATATAACAATAGAGAAAAGTATTTCGAAATTCATATTGGTAAAAGTGCTGATAAGTTTGTTTACGGGTATTTCATTCACCGTCTTGTGTTATTGTTTCGATGTGCAGTTTCCCATTTTCTGGGGCGTGCTTGCGTTCGTGCTGAATTTTATTCAGATGATAGGTTCCATTATTTCCACGGCAATTATGTGCGTGTTTGCCCTCACGTGTTTGCCCACAATGTCGGTGACAATATTGTTCATTGTACTCGCAATTGCAATTCAACTTTTGTTCGGTAGCATTCTGGAACCGATTTTTATGGGAAAGACTTTCTCTATAAACACAGTGACTATCATTGTAATGTTGTTCTTCTGGGGCTATGTGTGGAACATTCCTGGAATGATTTTGGCAGTTCCTTTGACCGTAGCCATGAAAACCATAATGGAACAATTTGACCGCACAAAGAAAATAGCCGAATTGATGTCGTAAATTTTATGAGACAGTTTGCTCTCTTATGTTTTGTTCTTTTTGCCTTTGGCTGTACGAAATCTACCTATAACCGATATGTTATAGTGAATAATTCAAGTTATCCATTGACGATTGTAAACTATGAACTTCGTATTATTTGATAACAGACACAATATATATAGGTGTTGATTCAATTTACGAGGATATTGCTGAAAATAATGGAAGAGCGAGAATAGTTTCAAATATTTTTTACAAGCATTCTGGCGATAAAATTTCTGACTCTCTCAAAATCTTTTTTGGTACGGAAAAGGTTTTATGTTTTTATTCAAAACCACAACTTTCAGAACCAGAGAATAGGAATTTATTAGATGTGAAAAAAAGTTTCAAGAAACAGAATTGTAGAAATCCGCAAGGATGCGTTATTATTATGTAATAACGGACGAAGATTTTGAAAAAGCAATGAAACAAAATATTATTCAACCTGCAGATTGTGCATTTTCTTCCATTCCTTGATGAATGGGGGAGTTGTCCACATTAAGTTGTAGTTTGTGTCAAGAAACACTTGTGTGGTGTAGCCGGTGACGCAAAGCTCATTTGTGGCTAAATCGTATATCTCGTAGTCGAAAATAAGTTTCGCTGCATTCGTGTTACGGAATTTTATCACCACCTTGGCTCTGTCTTGATATTTGAGAGGTCGTTT